>NZ_JBSJYX010000002.1:0-265814 GCF_053711175.1 Kocuria sp. KH4 | reverse complement strand
ACCCCCGCAAGCGGGAGATCATCGTTCGACTTGCATGTGTTAAGCACGCCGCCAGCGTTCGTCCTGAGCCAGGATCAAACTCTCCGTCAAAAAAACGAAAAAACAAACCCACCCACCCCGACCAAACCGGGACGAGCGAGCGATCCAGGCCGAAACGACCACCCACACCCCACGGAGGCGGGACACAGGCGATCCATCAACCAAACAAAACATTTGGTATCAACAAACATGGCACACTATTGAGTTCTCAAACAACAGACCAAGAACCAGAACCCCCCAGGGCCCCGAAACTCGTGGATGACACTTCCGATCCGCTCGACCACACCAGGACATCCCGTCCCGGCCGGAGCGACTCAGCTAATTTACCTCCCCGACCCGCCCCGCGCAACTCCCGCACCCCGCACCAGCAGAGCACGACCACACCAGACGAACCCGGAAAACCACCACCACCCGGGGCACAACCACCCCCGGCCGCAGCGACTCGGAAGACACTACACCCACCCCACCCCACCGTCAAAACACCCCCACCACCCCCACGCCGGGCCGGCATGGACGGCCTCCCGGCCACGGACCTCCTCGGTGCCGGCATTCCGTATCGGCACCCCGGACAGTCCGTGGGGCCACGGGCGAGGGAGACGCGGGCCGAGGCGGCACCGCCGTGGGGATGCGAGGGTCACCTCGGACTCCGTGTCGGACCGGTCCGGCACCGCGCGCCGGACCGTGCTGTGGCGCGAAGGGGCTGGGGCCGAGGCTCGGCAGGAGCCGGTTCGTGTGGAGTTCGCGCGGCACCGTGGACCGTTCACCGTCCGGGACGGGTACGGCATCGCCGCGGAGGGGCCGAAGCGGCCCGGCCGTGACCGGGGGGTGGGCTCGTGGTGGTCGAGCGGCGCGCATCCGGGTCGTCGTGCTCGGCCGCTGCGGCGAGCGCATCGGCGGCCGGGGGACGCGTGCGGAACCTGGAGCCGTCGACGACGGGCAGGTCCTCCGTCTCGCCCTGCAGGAGGGGACGGGAAGAGCGGCAGACGGGAGTCGAACCCGCGACCTCCACCATGGCAAGGTGGCGCTCTACCAGCTGAGCTACTGCCGCATTCGTGGCTCCAGCAGGAGCCACGGGAAGACACTACCCGATTCCTGCGGCCCGTGCGTCACGCCGGTCCCGTGGGGACCGGGTGCACGCTCTTCCGCGGTCCCGTCCGGTGCCGTGACCGCGCGGATCGCGGCGTGGGAGCGCGGGACGCGCCCGACCCGGGCTCAGAGGTGCGCGTCCCGTTCGGTGACGGACTCCCGGCCGGCGGGATCGACGTGCCGGGTCTGGGTGGTGGTGCGCCGCGGGATCAGCGAGATCACCAGCAGCACCGCACCGACGACGGTGAGGATCCACCCCACCGTGACCAGGCTGATGGCGAAGGAGCCCAGGCTGATCGTGTTGCCGCTGGTGGCGAAGACCAGGATCAGTCCCAGGACGAGCGTGACGGCGGCACCGGCGGAGAAGCTGCGGTTCATGATGGGCTCCCGGGACTCGTGGCAAAGGCATATGCTTTGCAATTGCGATCGCCCTACGGAGGAGGCGGACCGCTGATAAGCCCCGGAGGGGCCGAGCACCGGACGGCCCCTCCCCGCCTGGTGCGGGGGCCGCCGGCGCGCTCTACAGGCCTTCGTGGGCCATGTTGGCGAACCGGGAGTAGTGGCCCTGGAACGCCACCACGATCGTCTTCGTGGGGCCGTTGCGGTGCTTGGCCACGATGACGTCGGCCTCGCCCGCGCGCGGGGACTCCTTGTCGTAGACGTCGTCGCGGTGCAGCAGGATCACCATGTCGGCGTCCTGCTCGATCGAGCCCGACTCGCGGAGGTCCGAGACCATCGGCTTCTTGTCCTGGCGCTGCTCGGAGCCACGGTTCAGCTGGGACAGCGCGATGACCGGCACCTCGAGCTCCTTGGCCAGCAGCTTCAGGGCACGGGAGAACTCCGAGACCTCCTGCTGACGGGACTCGACCTTCTTGCCCGAGCTCATCAGCTGGAGGTAGTCCAGCACCACGAGCTTGAGGTCGTGCTTCTGCTTGAGCCGGCGGCACTTGGCCCGGATCTCCATCAGCGACATGTTCGGGGAGTCGTCGATGAACAGCGGGGCGGAGTCCATCTTGCCCATCGTGGTGGCGATCTTCGCCCACTGCTCGTCCTGCAGGCGCCCCTTGCGCAGGTCCTGCATGTTCAGCGTCGCCTCGGCCGAGAGCAGACGCATGGCGATCTCGTTGCGGCTCATCTCGAGGGAGAAGATCACCGTGGTCTGGTTGTGCTTGATCGCCGCGGACCGCGCGACGTCGAGGGCCAGCGTCGACTTGCCCATCGCGGGCCGCGCCGCGATGACGATCATCTGGCCGCCCTGGAAGCCCTGGGTCAGCTCGTCGAGCTCGATGAACCCGGTGGGCACGCCGCGCATGCCCTCCCCGCGGGAGCCGGCCGCCTCGATCTCGTCGACGGTGGACTCGATGACCTCCTTGAGCACCGTGTAGTCCTCGGAGGAGCGCCGCTCGGCCACCTGGTAGATCTCGGCCTGGGCGGCGTTGACGATGTCGTCGACCTCGCCGTCGGAGCTGTAGCCCAGCTGCACGATCTTGGTGCCGGCCTCCACGAGGCGGCGCAGCACCCCGCGCTCGCGCACGATCTCGGCGTAGAACCCGGCGTTGGCGGCGGTCGGGACGGAGGAGATGAGGGTGTGCAGGTACGCCGGTCCGCCCACGCGCTCGATCTCGCCGCGCTTGGTCAGCTCGTCGGCCACCGTGATGGCGTCGGCGGGCTCGCCCCGCCCGTAGAGGGAGATGACGGCCTCGTAGATGGACTCGTGGGCCGGCTTGTAGAAGTCGACGCCGCGCAGCACCTCCACCACGTCCGCGATGGCGTCCTTGGACAGCATCATGCCGCCGAGCACCGACTGCTCCGCGACGTTGTCCTGCGGCGGGGTCCGTCCGAACTCCCGGTCGCCCCCGGACGCCTGCTCCGACACGTGCCCACCTCTCCCTGCGCCCGTGCGGGGGCACGGACGAACGACGACGCCGCCCCGTCTGCGGGCGGCCCCACCATTCTCGCACCGACCGCGGACACCGCTTGCCGCCCGGTGGCGTCCGTGGACACCATGGACCATGACGCTCGCCACAGACCTCAGCGGTCCCTGTTCGTGGGACATCCGGACCACCCGGGAGGAGCTGGCCGCGGGCCGGATCAGCCACGTGGAGCACCTCGACGCCCTGCTGGAGCGCCTGCCGCCGGCCCGGCGGCTCGGGGCCGTGATCAGCGTGGACCCGGAGCTGGCCCGTGCCTTCGCCCACGCCCTGGACCGCCGGGAGACCCGGGGTCCCCTGACGGGGATCCCCCTGGGCGTCAAGGACATCGTGGACGTGGCCGGGTTCGCCACCACGGGCGGCACGCGGGCGCTGGAGGACCACCTGGCGGACCGGGACGCCCCCGCGGTGCGGCGTCTGCGGGAGGCCGGCGCCATCCTGTTCCTGAAGACCAACCTGCACGAGCTGTCCTTCGGCATCACCTCGAACAACGGCTCCTTCGGACCGGTGCGCCACCCGCTGGACCCCGCGCTGGCCGCCGGTGGCAGCAGCGGGGGCTCGGCGGTGGCCGTCGCGGTCGGCCTGGTCCCGGCGGCGGTCGCCGCGGACACGGGCGGCTCCTCCCGCATCCCCGCCGCGCTCTGCGGGATCGTGGGGTTCCGGCCCACGCTGGGCCGCTACCCGTCGTCGGGCGTCCTGCCGATCGCCCACTCCCGGGACACGATCGGGCCGATGGCCCGGACCGTGGACGACGTCGTCCTGCTGGACGCGCTGCTCGCCGGGGAGCACCCCGGCGGTCCGCCCCGCGCCCGGCGCCTGGAGGTCGACGACGAGGGCCCCGGCCCGCTGCACGGGGTCCGGCTGGGCGTGCCCGAGCTGTTCCTCCGGGACCTGGAGCCCGGGGTGGACACGGTCTTCGGCGCGGCCCTGCGAGCGCTCGAGACCGCCGGCGCGGAGCTGGTCGGGGTGGACATCGCCCCGGCCCGGGACCACGCGGCGCCGGCCGGGATGACGATCGCCCTGCACGAGTTCCTGCCGGACCTGGAGGCGTACCTGGCGGACGGGGGCGGCGGGCACTCCCTGGAGCAGGTCCGGCACGGGATCGGCAGCCCGGACGTCCTGCGGATCTGGGAGCTGGCCGAGGTGTTCCGCGCCGCCGAGGACGAGTACCGGGCAGCCCGGCAGGCGCGCCGGCTGGCCCTGCGGCTGTACACCGGGGCGCTGGAGGCCCGGGGCGTCACCGCCCTGGTGCAGCCGACCTGCCCGGTGACGGCCCGCCCGCTCGGCGAGGACGACACGGTGGAGCTCAACGGCCGCCGCGTGCCCACGTTCGAGACCTTCACCCGCCACTCCGACCTCGCCGGAATCATCGGCACGCCGGGGATCAGCCTTCCCGCCGGGCGCACCGCGGAGGGACTGCCGGTGGGCCTCGAGCTCGCGGCCGGCCCGGGCTCGGACGCCGTGCTGCTGGACCTCGCCCGGACGGTGGAGGCACTGCTGCGGGAGCGGTGAGGCGGGCGCGCCGCGCCGGCTGCCCGGGCTACGGGGCGGACCGCGGGGGCGGGAAGTCCTCGGCGCGGTCGAGGGCCTCCTCGGTCGCCCGGCGCCCGAAGGCGATGAGCTCCTCGGCGCGGTGGAAGTCCAGGAGGCGGCCGGTGCGCTTGGGCACCGTGATGAGCAGGTCGGGCGGATAGCCGGCCAGCCGGTAGCGCAGCACCATGGACTGCAACGCCTCGAGGGACAGCTGCATGACGTCGAGCGTGCGCAGGCCGGCGGGGAGCGCCCCGAGCACGTCCTCGGCCGCCTCCTCGAGGAGCTCGTCGTCGAGCAGCTGCGGGAGCTCCTGCGGAACCTCTTCCAGGGGCTCCTCCCCGAGCCGGTGGGCGCGGGCCGCGGCCCCGCGGCCGCGGGTCTCCGCGAAGCGGTCCAGGACGGTGCGCGTCAGCTCCCGGTCCAGGAGGTGGGCGGCGCTGCGGCGGAACCGCTCCGCCCGTTCCTCCGCGGGGCGCGCGGCGGCCGTCTCCCGGGCCGGCACCCTGCCCTCGCCGGGCGTCCGGTCCCCCGACAGGGAGACCGCCACGGTGACGTCCGCGCGGGAGGCGACCGTCGCGGCGATGGGCACGGGGTTCAGGATGCCGCCGTCGGCGAGCAGCCGGCCGTTGACCATGACGGGGGTGATGATGCTGGGCAGGGCGATCGACGCCCGCACGGCGACGTCGACCGGACCCTCCTGGAACCAGACCTCCTTGCGGGCCAGCAGGTCGGTGGCCACGGCGGTGAAGGGCACGGGCAGGTCCTCGATCAGGACGCCGTCCAGCAGCTCGCGCACCTTGGCCATGATCTTCTCGGCCCGGATCACGCCCGGGGACGACGGCGAGGGGTCGAGCAGCCGGAGCACGTCCCGCTGGGTCAGTCCCTGCACCCACCGGGCGTACGGGTCCAGGCGTCCCGCCGCGTGCAGCCCGCCGACGAGCGCCCCCATGGAGCTGCCCGCGATCGTCACGATCTCGTAGCCCCGCTCCTCGAGCACCTCGATCACGCCGATGTGGGCGTAGCCGCGGGCACCGCCGCTGCCCAGGGCCAGTGCCACGCGCGTGGTGCTGCTCATCGGCCGCTCCTTCCCCGGCAGCTGGGCTGCCCGTGCGGGTCTGCTGCCCAGCCTGGCAGGGTCCGTCGCGCGAGGAAAGGCCGGCGGCCGCGGACCGCGACCGGCGGCACCGGGTTTTCCACCCTGTGGACAACTGGTGGAAAACGCCGTGCACGACTGTGCACAGGGTGGGGGAAACCCTGTGGACAGTTGTGCACGGTCAGCGACTGATCCCGTGCTGACCAGGTAAAACACGGATGCACAGGCTGTGCAGGACCGCTCCGGACGGCACCGGTGTCATCCACAGCACAGACGGGCCGGACCGCCCTCAGAGCACCGAGGCGACCACGCCCAGCCACAGCAGCGGGTGGCACAGGACGGACAGCGCCAACAGCACCAGGAAGCGGGCCCGGGCGCCCGCGAAGCCGACCGCTCCGGCCAGCGCGACCACCGCCGTCACGGTGGCCCCCACCGCCGCCGCCACGAAGCCGACCACGAAGACCGTCATCGCCGTCTCGGCTCCCCCGGAGTTGCCTCCCAGGAAGGCGACGAGGAAAGCCAGTACGGTGAAGAGCAGGCACCCCAGCCCGAACCAGTACAGGGCGGACGGAGTGACGCGCGGGATCAGGGACGGCATGCACCCATTGTCCCCCGAGGGTCCGCGCGGCACCGGCACACCGCTCCAGGAGCGCCCCCGGGCGCCCGAGCCGCAGAGGAGGTCCCGTGGACGACAGCCGGAGCACGTGGGAGGACCGGCACGCCGCCGGGGAGCCGTCCCCCGACGGCACCGCGCCGCACCCGGAGGTCGCCGCCCTCCTGGAGCGGACGGCCGGGGAGCACGCGGGCCGCACCCCGGCCGCCCTCGACCTCGGTGCGGGCACGGGCCGGCACACCCTGGCCCTGGCGCTGGCGGGCTACGATCCCACGGCCGTGGACTTCTCCCCGAGCGCCGTGCGCGTGCTCACCGGCGCCCTGGCCGAGCGGGGCCTGCCGGGCCGCGCCCTAGTGGCGGACCTGCGGACCTGGAGCCCCGAGCAGGAGCAGCTCCCCGGTGCCGACGCGGTGCCCCGGCAGTTCGACCTGGTGCTCGCCGCCTACTTCCAGCACGACCTGTCCCTGCTGCGCCGCGCGACCGAGTGGCTCGCGCCGGGCGGCCGGCTGCTGTGGATCAGCCACGCCCCCGGCAGCGTGGAGGGCCCGCCGCCGGCCGTGCCGCGCCCGGACCTGGAGGAGACGGTGGCCGTGCTCGAGGGCAAGGGCCTGGACCTGCTGCGCGCCGAACGGGTCCGCACGACCCCGACCGCGCTCGACGTCGTCCTCGAGGGGGTCCGTCCCCGCTGAGGCCCAGGAGATGCGGAAGGGCCCCCGCGGCGCACCGCGGGGGCCCTTCTGCCGTGCAGGACCGGGAACCGGTCAGGCGGGGACGACCTCGAACTCGACGTTCGCGTTGACGTCCTCGTGCAGGCGCACGGAGGCCTGGTACACACCGGTGGTCTTGATGTGCTGGTTGAGCTCGACCTTGCGCTTGTCCACGGAGCCGAGGCCGGCGGCCTCGACGGCGTGGGCGACGTCCTCGGCCTTGACGGTGCCGAAGAGGCGTCCCTCGGCGCCGGCCTTGACCGGGATGGTCACGGTGGCGGAGGTCAGCTTCTGGGCCAGGGTCTGGGCGTCCTCGAGCGAGGCGACCTCGCGCGCGGCGCGGGCGGCCTTGATGCTCTCGATCTGCTTCTCGCCGCCGCGGGACCACGGGGTCGCGAAGCCGCGCGGGAAGAGGTAGTTGCGGGCGTACCCGTTCTTGACCTCGACCACGTCACCGGCAGCGCCGAGGCCGGTGACCTCGGTCGTCAGGATGATCTTTGCCATGAGTATCTGTCCTCTCTGATCAGCGGCCGGCGCCGGAGTAGGGCAGCAGCGCGACCTCGCGGGCGTTCTTGATCGCCAGGGCGATCTTGCGCTGCTCCTGCACGGTCACACCGGTGACGCGGCGGGCACGGATCTTGCCGCGATCGGAGATGAACTTGCGCAGCAGCGCAACGTCCTTGTAGTCGATCTCAGTGACTTTGGCAGCCTTGAGCGGGTTCTGCTTTGGTTTGGGCTTACGAAGTTCAGCCTTGGCCATCGTGGTGCTCCTTGTTCTTCAAGTGGAGCCCGCGGCTGGTCACCGCGGGATGGGGTGTGTGTCGGGAAAAGCGGGGAAGGCCTAGAACGGCGGCTCGTCGTCCTGCCCGCTGCCCCAGTCGTAGTTGCCGCCGGAGGACTGGCTCCAGGGGTCGTTCTGGGGTGCGGCCTGGGGAGCGGGCTGACGCCCGCCGCCACCGCGGCCGCCGCCGAAGCCGCCGCCCTGCTGGCCGCCGCCGAACCCGGAGTCGCCCCCGAATCCGCCGCCGCCCTGCGAGGCGCCGCCGCCGAAGCCGCCGCCCTGCTGGCCGCCGCCGCCGAAGCCGCCGCCCTGCCCGCCGGAGCGGGCGTTGCGGTTGACCTTGGCGGACGCGTAGCGCAGCGAGGGACCGACCTCGTCGACGTCGAGCTCGGTGACGGTGCGCCGCTCGCCTTCCTTGGTGTCGTAGGACCGCGACTTGAGCCGACCCTGGACGATGACGCGCATGCCCTTCTGCAGGGACTCCGCCACGTTCTCGGCCGCCTCGCGCCACACGGAGCAGCGCAGGAACAGGGTCTCCCCGTCCTTCCACTCGTTGGACTGGCGGTCGAAGGTGCGGGGCGTGGACGCAACGGTGAAGTTGGCCACGGCCGCACCCGAGGGGGTGAAGCGCAGCTCGGGGTCAGCGGTCAGGTTGCCGATTACGGTGATGACGGTGTCACCAGCCATGTGGACCTCCCGGGTCGAAGAAGTTCGCGGTCGTACGGGACGTGCTGGGGATCTCCAGCATCTCACCGGTGGGCCCTCGGGGGGCACCCTCGGCGATCAGCCGGTGGAGTCCTTACTCGGCGGAGATCTTCTGCTCTTCCGGGCGGGTGATCTTGGTGCGCATGATCGCCTCGTTGAGGTTCAGCACACGGTCGAGCTCCTGGGCGGTCTGCGGGGTCGCGGTGAAGCGGACCACGGCGTAGATGCCCTCGGACTTCTTCTGGATCTCGTAGGCGAGGCGACGGCGGCCCCAGATGTCGACGGTGTCGACGGTGCCGTTGTCCTTGGTGACGACCTCGAGGAACTTCTTGAGAGTCGGCTCCACGGCACGATCCTCGACCTCGGGGTTGATGATCACCATCAGTTCGTATTCACGCATGTTCGAACCCACCTCCTTCGGGCTGAGCGGCTGCGGTCCTTCCGCAGCAGGAGGTTCTGTAGCGTCGTCCGCGCGCCGGCGCCGCACGTCGGGCGGCGGGCACACAGACCTCACAACACTACTACATCCCCGGCCCCGTGCCGAACGGGGCGCACGGCCGGGGCACTCGCGCCCGGCGGGACACTCACCGGCGGTAGGCGCTCCGGGCGATCGAGGCGTTCACGAGGGCGGTGCGGAACGGCATGGTGAAGACGTCCAGGAACATCAGCAGCGCCCACGGCACGAGGAACAGCAGGCCGATGCCGATGCCCACGGTGCTCCAGCCCAGACCGCCCAGGAACAGGTAGATCAGGCCCCAGACGGGCTGGCGGAGGTAGAACTTGTGCACGCCCAGCCAGCCCAGGAAGAACCACAGGACGTAGGCCAGGAGCAGGGACTTGCCGCCCACCACGTTCACCACGGGCGCCCCGGCGGGCACGCCGTGGCCGCTTCCGTACGGCGCGCGGGGATACCCGCTGGGCGCCTGGTAACCGGTCCCGAACGGCTGGCCGTAGGGTGCGCCGCGGTACCCGGCGCGGCCGGGATCGTCGTTCAGCGGAACGGGGCGGTAGTACTCGGGCTCGGGAGCCACGGGGTCCTTTCGGGGCGGGCCGTCGGTGCGGACGGGAGGTCGGGGTGGGGCCGCCCGCGGGGACGGCCTCGATCAGCACAACGACCGGCCGGCGAGCGCTATTCCGGGCGGCGGACCGCCGCGAGGTGCTCGGGCCGCACCGGTCCCACGTGCCCGGTGAACTCCTCGCGCCCGCGCAGCCAGGCGGCGATGAACGGGCACACGGGCACGATCGTCAGGCCTGCGGCCACGGTGTCCTCGAGCGCGGCGGCGGCCAGCCGGCTGCCCAGGCCCTCGCCCTCCCGGTCGTCGTCCACCGTGGTGTGGAAGAAGATCCGCTGGGGCCCGGCCGGGGCGCCGAAGGGGCGGTAGTGGGCCTTCCCGACGACCGTCCCGCCGTCGAGCAGCTCGTAGCGGTGCCGGTCGGGGGCGTGGCGGACGGTGATCGAGGCATCCTGCGGCACGGGTGCTCCTGTCGGGTCGGCGGCGGGACCCCCGGGCCGGGGGTATTCCGATTAGGCTACGCTTTTCTTGTCGAATGATCGTCGTGCGGTCCCCGGGATCGCCGCGCCCGAGGAAGAGGCCCCGATGCGCCGTCGCTCCCTGTACGTCACCACCGGCATCCTGACCGCGATGACGGCGGTCGTCACGGGCTGCGGCACGCTCGGCCTCGGCGACCAACCCGCCGACCTGCAGATCTACTCGGCACGGCACTACGACCTCGAGGGCGCGTTCGGCGACTTCACGGACGAGACCGGGATCACGGTGGAGTTCATCAGCGGCGACGACGCCGAGCTGCTCGAGCGGCTCAAGGCCGAGGGCGAGGACACCCCGGCGGACGTGTTCATGACCGTCGACGCGGGCAACCTCTGGAACGCCGCCCGCCAGGACGAGCTCGCCGCCATCTCCTCCCCCGCCCTGGACGAGGCGGTCCCCGAGGACCTGCGGGACCCCCAGGACCGCTGGTTCGGCCTCGCGATGCGGGCGCGCACGCTCACGTACAACCCGGACACCGTGGACCCCGCCGAGTTCGACGGCCGGGAGAGCTACGCCGGGCTGGCCGACCCGAAGTGGAAGGGACGGCTGTGCATGCGGGACGCCACCTCCGCCTACACCCAGTCCCTGGTCGCGAGTCTGATCGACCTGCACGGCGGGGAGGAGGCCCTGGAGATCGTGCGGGGCTGGGTGGCCAACGACGTGGAGATCATGAGCAACGACGTCCTGCTGCTCGAGTCGATCGACGCCGGCACCTGCGACGTGGGGATCAACAACCACTACTACCTGGCCCGCACCCTGGAGGAGAACCCGGATCTGAACGTCGACCTGTTCTGGGCCAGCCAGGACGGCGCCGGCACCCACGTGAACATCTCCGGGGCGGGCGTGGTCGACGGGTCCGACAACCCCGAGGACGCGCAGCGGCTCGTCGAGTGGCTGGCCACCGACGGCCAGAACGCGTTCGTCGACGCGAACCACGAGTTCCCCGTCAACCCCGCGGTGGAGCCCGAGCCGACGATTGCCGCCTTCGGGGAGTTCGAGCGCATGCCGCTCAACGCACAGGCCTACGGCGACCTCAACGCCGAGGCGGTCGACCTGCTGGCCGAGGCCGGATACCGGTGACCGAGACGGCCGTCCTCCCGGAGGCCCGGCCGCCCGTCCCGCGCCGGGGCACGGGCCCGGGCCGCCCGCGGTGGACGGCCCTCGTCGTGCTCGTCGCGGTCCTCGTCGCGACCCCCGTCCTGGCCGTGGTGGCCGACGGCCTCGGCGGCCTGGGCGAGGGCAGCCCGCCGCGCGGGCTCGGCCGGATGGTGCTCACCACCCTGGCGCTCATGCTCGGCGTCGGGGCGGGGACGCTGGTCGTGGGCGGGGGGCTGGCGTGGCTGGTCACCGCCCACCGCTTCCCGCTGCGCGACGTCCTGGTGTGGCTGCTGGTGCTGCCCCTGGCCATGCCGGCCTACATCCTCGGCTTCGTGCTCCTGTCCACCTTCGACGTCTCCGGGCCGGTGCAGTCCGCCCTGCGGGCGGTGCTGGGCACGGACGTGTGGCTGCCCGAGGTGCGCTCGCTGCCCGCCGCGGTCCTGGTGATGACCCTGACCCTCTACCCCTACGTCTACCTCCTGGCGCGGGCCGCGCTGGTGGAGCAGACGGCGGGCACCTACGACGCCGCCCGGACGCTGGGCGCCGGCCGGGCCCGGGCGCTGCGCCGCGTCCTGCTGCCCCTGGCCCGCCCTTCCCTGGCGGCCGGGCTGGCCCTGGTGATGATGGAGACGCTCACCGACTTCGCCACCGTGCAGTACTTCAACGTGCAGACGGTCTCGGTGGGGGTCTACCTGGTGTGGAAGGGCAGCTTCGACTTCCACGCGGCGACCCGGCTGGCCGTGCTAGTGCTGCTCTTCGCGGTGGCCGTCCTGGCCGGCGAGCGCCTGCTCCGCGGCCGGGCCCGGTTCCACCAGCGGGGCGGCCGCGGCCAGGGGCTGCAGCCGGAGCGGCTCCCCGGGTGGCGGGGCTGGGGCGCCACGCTGGTCTGCGTGGCCGCCCTGTCCGCGGGCTTCCTCCTGCCCGTGCTCCAGCTGCTCGCGTGGGCCGTCGGCGAGGTGGCCGGCGATCCCGCCACCCTGACTGACCCCCGCTTCGCGGACCACCTCGCCAACAGCCTCGTGGTCGCGGCGATCGCCGCCGCGACCTGCGTGGCGCTCTCCCTGGCGATCGCGCACGGCGTGCGGATGAGCGGCGGTCGGCTGGCGGCCTCCGCGGCCCAGCTCACGACGTTCGGCTACGCCGTCCCGGGCGCGGTGGTCGGCATCGGCGTCCTCATCGCCTTCGCCGGGCTCGACACCGGCCTGGAGCGCGCGGGCGTCCCGGGCGGCACGGGGCTGCTGGTGACGGGCTCGGTCCTGGGGATCCTCTACGCCTACGTGATCCGCTTCCTCGCCCCGGCCTACCAGGCCGTGGACGCGAGCCTGGGCAAGATCTCCCCGACGACCACCGCCTCCGCGCTCAGCCTCGGCGCCTCCCCGCTGCGGGTGCTGACCCGGGTGCACCTGCCCCTGGCCCGCCCCGGCGTGGCGGTGGCCCTGGTGCTCGTGCTCATCGACGCGGTCAAGGAGCTGCCCATCGTGCTGCTGCTGCGCCCGTTCGGGTTCACCACGACGTCCGTGTGGGTCTACGAGCTCGCCCGCGAGAACTTCTGGGAACGGGCGGCCCTGCCGGCGCTGGTGATCGTGGCGGCGGCGGTCGTGCCCGTCGTCGTCCTGGTCCGGCAGACGCGCCGGGCCGAGCACCCCGGAGAGGTAGGGCGATGACCGTGCCGGCCGTCGGCGCCCACCGCGCGCCCCGCTCCGGGCAGGCGCCCCCCGCCCTGGTCCTCGACCGGGTCGGCAAGCGCTACGGGGACTCCGTCGGCGCCGACGCCCTGGACCTGACGGTGGCGCCCGGGGAGCTGGTGACGCTGATCGGTCCCTCCGGCTGCGGGAAGTCCACGACGCTGCGGCTCGTGGCCGGGCTCGAACGGCCCGACGAGGGGACGATCCGCATCGCGGGGGAGGTGGTCGCGGACGGGCGCCGGTTCCGGGAGCCGGAGCACCGCCGGGTCGGCCTGGTCTTCCAGGACCACGCGCTGTTCCCGCACCTGACGGTCGCGAAGAACGTCGCCTTCGGGCTGGACCGGTCCCCGCGGGCGGAGCGCCGGGCCCGGGTCGGGGAGGTCCTCGAGCTCGTGCGGCTGAGCCACCTCGCCGACCGCTACCCGCACGAGCTGTCCGGGGGCGAGCAGCAGCGCGTGGCCCTGGCCCGGGCGCTGGCGCCCCGGCCGGCCGTCGTCCTGCTCGACGAGCCGTTCTCCAGCCTCGACGAGTCCCTGCGCGCCCAGGTCCGCCGCGACACCACGGCCACGCTGCACGAGACCGGCACCACCGCGGTGCTGGTCACCCACGACCAGACGGAGGCCCTCTCCGTGGGGCACCGGGTGGTGGTCATGCACGACGGGGTGATCGAGCAGGCCGACACCCCGGAGAAGGTTTTCGAGCAGCCCAGCACCCGGTTCGTCGCCTCGTTCATGGGCGACGCGGACTTCCTCCCGGCGCGGGTGCACCGGGGGCTGCTGACCTGCGAGATCGGCGTCGTCTCCACGGTGCCGGGGTGGGCCGGCAGCGACGCGGCGGTCGACGTGGTGCTGCGCCCGCACGAGGTGGCGCTGCACCCGGACCCGGACTCCCCCGCACGGGTGTCGGCGGTCGAGTACCACGGTGCGTTCGTGCTCCACCACGTGCGCCTGGCCTCGGGCCGGACGCTGCGCTCCTGGCAGCCCCACAACGTCCGCCACCCCGCGGGGACCCCTGTCGCCGTGACGGTGGCCCCGGGCACCACCCCGACGCTGCTCGTCGACGACCGGGCCGTCACCGCTCCGCCGCGGGCGGCGGCACCGACGGGGCGGTACCCCATGCCGGACGAATTCGACAAGACTTTTCTTCGCTAATCGACTCTTCTAAGGTGGCGCCGTGACCACGCACCCGGATCTGGCCCGCATCCCCTTCGCGGCGGGGCTCGCCCGGCACGGGGACCGTCCTGCCGTCCTCACCCGGGATGGGACGCTGAGCTACCGGGAACTAGCCGAGCGCGTCGACGCCCTCGCCGCGCGCCTGGGCGGCGGCCGCCGGCTGGCGGTCCTGGCCGCGGCCAACGACCTCGACTCCCTCGTCGCCTATCTCGCCGCCCTCACCGCGGGCCACCCCCTGCTCCTGGTCCCGGCGGACAAGCCGGAGGCCCTGGCCTCCCTGGTGGCCGCCTACGACCCCGACGTCGTGCTCCGCTCCGGCCACGGCGCGCCCGTGGTGGAGGACCGGCGCCCCGGCACGCGCCACGACCTGCACCCCGACCTGGCGCTGCTGCTGAGCACCTCGGGGTCGACCGGCTCCCCGAAGCTCGTGCGCCTCTCGCACGAGAACCTGGCCGCCAACGCCGAGGCGATCGCCGAGTACCTGGCCATCACCCCCGACGACCGCGCCGCGACCACGCTGCCGATGTCCTACTGCTACGGGCTGTCGGTGCTCAACAGCCACCTGCTGCGCGGGGCCGGGCTCGTGCTGACGGACCTGTCGGTGGTCGACCCCTGCTTCTGGGAGCTGTTCCGCGCGCGCGGGGCCACGTCCTTCGCCGCGGTGCCCTACACCTTCGAGCTGCTGGAGCGCGTGGGCTTCGCCGGGATGGACCTGCCCCGACTGCGCTGCGTCACCCAGGCCGGCGGGCGGCTGGCCCCCGAGCGGGTCCGGCACTACGCCGAACTCGGCCGCAGCCGCGGCTGGGACCTGTTCGTCATGTACGGGGCCACGGAGGCCACCGCCCGGATGGCCTATCTGCCCCCGGACCTGGCGGCCGAGCGCCCCGGGTGCATCGGCGTCCCGGTGCCCGGCGGGGCCTTCCGCATCGAACCGGTGGAGGGCCTGGCCGACGGCGAGCTCGTCTACACCGGACCCAACGTCATGCTCGGCTACGCCGAGCGCCCGGCCGACCTCGCCGCCGGGCGCACCGTCCAGGAGCTGCGCACCGGCGACCTGGCCCGCCGGCACCCGGACGGGCTGTACGAGGTCGTGGGGCGGCGCAGCCGCTTCGTGAAGATCGTGGGGCTGCGCGTGGACCTCGGGCAGGTCGAGCGTGCGCTCGCCGAGCTCGGCGTGACGGCGGCGGCCGCCGGCTCGGGCCCGGGCCCGGACGAGGGCCTCGTGGTCGCCGTCGCGGGCGACCACGACCCGGGGCTGCTCGGCAAGGTCCTCGCCCGCAGCGTGGGACTGCCCCGCGCCGCCGTCGCGGTGCACCCCGTGGAGCAGCTGCCGCGCCTGGCCACCGGCAAGGTGGACTACCCCGCCGTCGCCGCGCTCGCCGCCCCCCGGACCGTTCCCACCCCGCCCGCCGAGGGCGCGGCGGAGGGACCGCAGGACGTCAGACGGATCTTCGCGGAGGTGCTGGACCGCCCCGACGTCGACGACGACGACACGTTCGTCTCCCTCGAGGGCGACTCGCTGTCCTACGTGGCGGCCTCGGTCCGGCTCGAGCGGGCCCTCGGGCACCTGCCGACGGACTGGCACGTCACGCCGGTCCGGGACCTGGTCCCCCGGCCGGCCCGGCCCCGGCGGCGCCCGGTGTCGTTCCTGGAGACCGGCGTCGTCCTCCGGGCGGTCGCGATCGTGTGCATCGTCTGCACGCACGTGGAGCTGTTCACCTTCCAGACCGCCCACCTGCTGTTCGCGGTGGCCGGCTACAACTTCGCCCGGTTCCAGCTGACCGGGCGGCGCCTGCCCCGCCTGCGGCGCCAGCTGCGCAGCCTGGGCCGGATCGTGGCCCCCTCCGTGGCCTTCATCGCCGTGGCCCACCTGCTCACCGATGACTACACGGCGGCCAACGTGGTGCTGCTCAACGGGATGGTGGGCCCGCAGGAGCTGACGAGCCAGTGGCACTTCTGGTTCGTCGAGATGCTCGTCTACGTCCTCGTGGCCGTCACGGCCCTCATGGCGCTGCCCTGGGCCGACCGCGCCGAGCGGCGCCTCCCGTTCGTCTTCCCGCTGCTCCTGCTCGGCGTGGGGCTGCTCAGCCGCTACGACCTGGTGGACCCGGGCCTGCCCAAGCCCGCCCCCGTGCTCTGGATCTTCGCCCTGGGCTGGGCGGCCGCCCGGTCCCGGACCACGCCGCAGCGGTGCGTGGTGTCGGTCCTCGCGGTGCTGAGCACCCCGGGCTACTTCGACAGCGCGCTGCGGGAGGGCACGCTGGCCGTGGGGATCCTGCTGCTCCTGTGGGTGCCGGCCCTGCCCGTGCCGGTGGGGCTGCGGCGCCTGACCGGCCGGCTGGCCGCGGCGTCCCTGTACATCTACCTGACGCACTGGCTGGTCTATCCCGTGCTGCTGCCGGTGCACCCGGTGCTGGCCGTGGTCGCCTCGCTGGCCGCGGGCGTGGCCTACTGGCTCCTGGCCGAGCGGGTGCTCCGCGGCCTCGCCGGCCGGGGGCCCGGCGGGCGGCGGCCACGGACGGGCACGCCGGCCCCGGTCCGGCCCGTAACTACTCCGGGCCCACGCTGATCTGTGCGCTCTGCCCCGTGGAGCGCACGGTGGCGGGCACCGGGAACTGCACGCGCTCCGTGACCGGCTCGCCGTCCTCCAGGTAGCTCAGCCGCGCCTCGGCGGGCCGGTACGGGTCCGCGTCCCAGCGCAGGGGGTCCTCCGGGGAGCCGACCAGCACCAGGGCGGGCCGGGAGACGAGCCGCCAGCGGACGTCGGTGACTCCCGGGTCCGCCGCCCCGTCCCCGTCGGGCAGGCCCGCGGCGGCGTCCGGGGACGCCCCGGGGCCGGGGTGCCGCGCGGAGGCCGGGCAGCCCTCGGGGGCGAGCTCCTCCGAGGCCATGCAGGTGCGCAGCCACTGGCTGATCCGCTCCTCGGTCTCCTGCCACATGCGCGGGGAGGGCTCGATCTCCAGGTCCACGGACGCCGGGCGCGGGTCGCGGAAGGCCATCCGCACCGGAGGCAGGGGCACGGGCACCCGGTAGTAGGAGTTGCCGGGGAGCCCGACCGCGTAGTCCCCGGGCAGGGCCTCGAAGCGCCACGAGCCCCCGGGGCCGGTGGGGTCCGGCACACGCTCGTCCGGGTCCGGGCGGATGCTCTCCCCGTTGACGGAGATCTCGTCCAGGGGTGCCGGGAGGTGGACGGCGAGGGGCGCCACGTCCGGGGAGTCCAGCTCCCAGTGGTCGTTGAAGGGACCGCTGCGCTCCACCCGGTGCACGCCGTAGGTGTGCACCTCCTCACGGGCCCGGTCCCCGCCCCCGGGCTCGTCCCACCACACGCGCGCCCGGATCTCGGCGTGCTCGCCCTGCACGTCCACGCGCAGCACCTCGTGGCCGCTGATCCGCCCGGCCGCGTTGCGGTAGACCCGGTTGGCGAAGACGTTGAGGGCGGGATCGGCGACCACGGCCTCCGCCCGGGACAGCAGCTGCCGCGAGCGCCCGTCCTCGAGGCCGCCGAGCCAGGTGTGCACGGGGTCCTGGGGGGCGCGGTCCACGAAGAACCAGTTGAACGCCGAGCTCAGCCCGGTGACCAGGACCACGACCGCCGCCAGCCAGATCAGCAGCGTTCGCCGCAGGCCGTGGGCGTCCTCGGCGGTGAGGACCGCGCCGGGCTCCCGTTCCCCTGGCACCGCCACCGCAGCCTCCCCGTCCGACCCCAGCTCGTCCGGCGCGCGCCGGTGCTCCGGGCCGCGCGGCGGCCCACCGGCTCACATCGTAGGTCGGGCGCGGCGGCGGTGACCGGAGGAGGAGCCCTACAGTGCGCGTTTCTTCGTGACGAGGATCCCGGCGAGCACGAAGAGCAGTCCCCAGGCGCCGTAGACCAGCCCGGACTCCACGTGGTTCAGCACGGCGTCCGAGGGCTGGTACACCGAGGTGAGCTGGGCTCCGGCCGAGGCCGGGGAGTAGGGCTTGACGTCCTCGAGCCACTCGAAGGACAGGGCGAAGAGGACGATCTCCAGGACCAGCAGCACCACCACGAGCACCACGATGCCCCAGGTCGTGGACCTCAGCAGGGCGCCCAGTCCGAAGCCCAGCCACGCGGTGATCATGTAGAACAGGCCCACGGCGAGGACGTTCAGCAGCACGGGTTCCTGCCACACGTCGTAGCCCATGTCCCCGCCGGCCAGGATCGGCTGGACCAGCAGGTGGCACAGCAGTCCGCTGAGCAGTCCGAAAAGGAGCGCGACCGCGGAGAGCACCACCGTCTTGGCCAGCATCACCGGGGTGCGCCGCGGCACCGCCGTCATGGTGGTCTGGATCGACCGGGTGGCGTACTCCGAGCCGATGAACAGCACGGCCAGCGCGCCCAGGAGCAGCATGACCAGCTGGAGGCCGCCGTTGGCGCTGGTCATGGCCAGGTACTCGCTGAAGCCCATCCCGTCGGGCAGGGCGATGTCCGAGTCCTGCGCGATCTGCCGGTCCGACTGGGCGATGATCTCGTCCTTCTGCTGCTGGACCTGCTCCTCGGTGAGACCGGCCTCCTCGGGACTGCGGCCGTCGAGCGTCGCGTCGATCTGCTCCTGGGCGGCCTGTTCGTTGAAGTCCTGCAGGGAGGTGGTGCTCCAGGCGCCCAGGGCGGCGAAGCCGAGGGAGAGCAGCAGGGCCACGGTCAGCAGGATCCAGTGGGAGCGCAGGGAGCGGAACTTGATCCACTCCGAGCGCAGGACGCGGCCGAAGCCCAGACGGGCGTCGAACGCGGGACCGGCGTGCCCGGTGGGGCCCGGGCCCGTGGTCTCCGGGCGGGGTGCGGTCGAGGTGCTGGTGCTCATGCTCGGTCTCCGGTTCGTGCGGCGGCGCCCGCCCAGGGCGCCCGGGTGGTCTCGACGGGGGCGCCGCCGGAGCGGTACTCGACCTCGTCCTGCGTCATGGCCATGTAGACGTCCTCGAGGGTCTCGGTCTGCGGGGTGAGCTCGTAGAGCAGCACCCCGGCGGACAGCGCGGCCTCGGCGATCCGCCGCGGCGCGGGCCCGGTGACCAGGGCCCCGTCGTCGTCGAACTCCGTGATCTCGGCGTGCTCCTCCCGCAGGGCCCGGCGCAGGGCCTCCCGGTCGGTGGTGCGCACGCGGGTGCGGTTGCGCTCCCCCGCCAGGAGCTCCCCGATGGGCGCGTCCGCGAGGATCCGGCCGCGGCCGATGACCACGAGGTGGTCGGCCGTCTGGGCCATCTCCGACATCAGGTGGGAGGAGAGGAAGACCGTGCGGCCCTCCGAGGCGAGGTACCGGGCGAGGTGGCGCACCCACACGACGCCCTCGGGGTCCAGGCCGTTGACGGGCTCGTCGAGGACCACGGTGTGCGGGTCGCCGATCAGGGCCGCGGCGATGCCCAGCCGCTGGCCCATGCCCAGGGAGAAGCCCCCCACCCGCTTGTCCGCCGCGGCGCCGAGCCCGGTGAGGTCTACGACCTCCTGGACGCGGGAGCGGGGGATGCCGTGGGTCGCGGCGAGCGCGGAGAGGTGGGCCCGCGCCGTGCGCCGGGGGTGGACGGCCTTGGCGTCGAGGAGCACGCCGACCTCCGAGAGGGGGGCGCGGTGCTGGGCGTACGGGCGGCCGTTGACGCGGGCGTGCCCGCTCGTGGCGGACTCCAGGCCCACCAGCAGGCGCATGGTGGTCGACTTGCCGGCCCCGTTGGGTCCCAGGAACCCGGTGACCCGGCCCGGACGGACGGTGAAGCTGACGTCGTCCACCGCCGTCTTGCCACCGTAGGTCTTCGTCAGGTTCTCGATCTCGATCACCGGCGCTCCTCCCGAGCACTCGTCATTGCGGTCCGCCCTCAACCTACGGGACCCGGGGCACCGCCCGGCACCCTCGGAAGGATGAGCTCGGCGGCCCTCCGCGGCCCCGGTCTCCCTCTTCCGGCGGAGGAGGCGCCGGCGCTCACTCCGCCTCGGGAACGCCGATCTGCATCGCCCGGCGGCCGCGCAGGACGTCGACGGCCACCACGCCCAGGAACCAGACCAGGAACAGCACCCGCACGGCCGCCAGCAGGTCCTGGGCGTCCCAGCCCGTGCGGGCGGTCCACGGCAGCAGCGGCCAGGCCGCCTCCGGCAGCACCAGCGTGGTCCACCACAGCACCTCGACGAGCTGCCAGGCCGCGAACTCGATCCAGTTCCGCCGGCTGAGCACCAGCAGCGGGGCCAGCCACAGCGCGTGCACCAGCGAGTAGGCCGGGCCCGTGAGCACCAGCACGGTGAGCAGCAGGAACGCGACCTGCACGACGCTGGGCTCCTGGCGGGTGAGCAGCGTGAGCACCAGCACCGCCGCGCCGCCGAGCACGAGGGCCAGGAGCACGTGCTGGCCGCTCTCGGCGGCCCCGGGGACGGCGTCCGCACGGCCCCAGACGCTCCACAGGGAGGAGCCGGCCACCGGGCGGTCGGCCGCCGCCCGGAACCGGCCGAGCCACTGCTCCCACGCCGCGATCATGAAGGGGCCGTTGACCAGCAGCCACGCGGCCAGGGTCCCGGCGAGGACGACCGCGAAGTCCCGGAACTGGCGGTACCGGGCCGCGAGGAAGAGCACGGCCAGCAGGACCACGAGGGGGAACAGCGCCACGGACGCCCCCAGGCCGAGGAGCACCCCGGCCGGTCCCGGGCGGCCGCGCACGTGCAGGAGCAGCGCCAGGACCATGAGCAGCACCGCCCACAGGTCCCACGTGCTGAAGCCCACCAGCGCCGCCACCGGCGCCAGGGCCAGGACGAGGGCGTCGGCCCGGCGGCGGCCGGAGAGCCCGGAGACCACGGCGACCGTGGCCAGCCACAGGAGCGCCAGCAGCACCACGGAGAGGTTCGCGGACACGCCGCCGCCCACGTCCGCGCCGAGCAGCGCGGTGAGCCGGGCCGCGATCCACCCGAGCACCGTGGTGACCATCCCGACCAGGGCGGGCTGGTCCCCGGCGGGACCTCCCGTGAAGAACCCGTCCAGGGTCCCGGCCGTAGCCGCCGGGGTCACCTCGGTGGCGCACAGCGCGGGGAGCTGCTCGGCGGCCGCGCCGCCGGGGACCCGGCAGGGCAGCCGCAGCAGGTAGGCCACCATGACCGTGTAGAGGCACAGGCCCGCCAGCTGCAGCCCGTGTCCGCCGAGGCGCCCGCCCGGCCGGCTCATCGGGTCCACCGCCGGCCGTGCAGCACGTCCTCCGGACGCGGAACGGAGCGGTCAGCGCATATGCCTTGTTCGGCATGCATAGAGGTCACGGGTGGAGCGGCGCGGCGGGCCGACTCGTCCGGCCGCCCCGGGCCGATCCGCGGCGCGGGGCGCCGCCCCGGCTCCGGGGCGGTGCGGGGGGCGTCCGGGACGGACTCCGCCCGGGTGCTCACAGGGTGTCCGCCGCCCAGGCCCGCAGCCGCCGCTCCGCCTCCTCGGCGCCCAGCTCCCCCTCGTCGAGCCGCAGGTCCAGCAGGAACCGGTAGGCCTGCCCGACCACGGGACCCGGCGGGACGCCGAGCACGGCCATGATCTGCTGGCCGTCCAGCTCGGGGCGCACCGCGTCGAGCTGCTCCCGCGCGGAGAGCTCGGCGATGCGCTGTTCGAGGTCGTCGTAGGCGGCGGACAGCCGGGCCACCTTCCGCCGGTTCCGGGAGGTCACGTCCGCCCGCGTGAGCCGGTGCAGCCGCTCCAGGCACTCCCCCGCGTCCCGGACGTAGCGGCGCACGGCGGAGTCGGTCCACCCGGCGTCCCCGTAGCCGTAGAAGCGCATGTGCAGCTCCACCAGCCGGCTCACGGTGCGGATCGTGTCGTTGTCGAAGCGCAGGGCCCGCATCCGCTTCGCGGTGAGCTTGGCGCCCACCACCTCGTGGTGGCGGAAGCTCACCGCGCCGTCGGCCCCGAAGCGGCGGGTCGCGGGCTTGCCGACGTCGTGCATGAGGGCCGCGAAGCGCAGGGCGAAGTCGGGGGCGGGCACGGGACCGTCCGGGCCGGTCTCCAGCTCCGCCGCCTGCTCGAGCACGGTGAGGGAGTGCTGGTAGACGTCCTTGTGCCGGTGGTGCTCGTCCGTCTCGAGCTGCAGGGCGGGCACCTCCGGCAGCACGACCGCGGCGAGCCCCGTTCCCACGAGGAGATCGACCCCCTGCCGGGGCCGGCGCCCGCAGACCAGCTTGACGAGCTCGTCCCGGACGCGCTCGGCCGAGACGATCGCGATCCGCTCCGCCATGTCCGTCATGGCGGCGCGCACCTCCGGGGCCACCTCGACGTCGAGCTGGGAGGCGAAGCGGGCGGCGCGCATCATCCGCAGGGGGTCGTCCGAGAACGAGTCCTCCGGGGCACCGGGCGTGCGCAGCGTCCGGGCGTGCAGATCCTTGACCCCGCCGTGCGGGTCGACGAGCTCGAGCCCGGGCAGCCGCAGCGCCATCGCGTTGATCGTGAAGTCGCGGCGGAACAGGTCGTCCTCGAGCGAGGTGCCGAAGGCCACCTGCGGCTTGCGGGAGTCCGCGTCGTAGGCCTCGGCCCGGTAGGTGGTCACCTCCAGCTGCACGTCGCCCCGGCGCATCCCGATGGTCCCGAAGTCCCGGCCGATCTCCCACACCGCGTCGGCCCAGCCCGCGACCACGGCGAGGGTCCGGTCGGGCGTGGCGTCGGTCGTGAAGTCCAGGTCCAGGGCGGGCCGGCCGAGGAAGAGGTCGCGCACGGGCCCGCCCACGAGCGAGAGCTCGTGGCCGGCGTCGGCGAACCGCCGCCCCAGGTCGAGGGCGGCGGGGTGGATCGCGTCGATGTCGGGGAGCTGCGTCATGGTGCCGCCCATTGTTCCAGACCCCGGAGCGCCGGCCCGTCCGGACGGGCCGCCCGGGCGGGCCGGGAACCGGTCCGCGGCCCCGCCCGCGGCGCGGTGCGCGGACCCGTCCGCGGGCGGGAGCCGGGAGGAGTGTGGCAAGGTAGGAGACATGGCTTTCCCCGTCCCCAGCGCACCGAAGAAGCGGCCCACCGCGCCGGCCGCCGCGCTGCCCACGGTCGAGGAAGTCTCCGCCGGGGGGATCGTCGTCGACCTTGCCACGCCCTCCCACCCGGTGGCCATCATCGCCCGGATCAACCGGGGCGGACGCCTCGAGTGGTGCCTGCCCAAGGGCCACCCGGAGGGCGCGGAGACGAACGAGGAAGCCGCGATCCGCGAGATCGAGGAGGAGACCGGCATCGCCGGGGAGGTGCTGAGCCCGCTGGGCAGCATCGACTACTGGTTCACGGTCTCCGGGCACCGCGTGCACAAGACGGTGCACCACTTCCTGCTGCGCGCCACCGGCGGGCACCTCACCACGGACAACGACCCCGACCACGAGGCCGTGGACGTCGCGTGGGTGGACATCGACGACCTCGGCCGGAAACTGTCCTTTCCCAACGAGCGGCGCATCGCCGACATCGCCCGTGAATACATCATCCACCAGCTCTGAGACCGTGCGCTCCCCCGGCGGGCGCCAGGACGCGCCGCCCGCCCCGGCCCGGCGCTCGGGGGCGGCCTCCAGCGCGATCATGGCCTCCGGCACGCTGGTCTCCCGCGCCCTGGGGTTCGTCAAGACCGTGCTCATCACGGTGGCCATCGGCTCGATCACGACCGTCTCGGACGTCTTCGAGCTGGCGAACACGCTGCCGAACTTGATCTACGTCCTCGTGGCCGGCGGCATCTTCAACGCCGTCCTCGTGCCCCAGATCATCAAGGCCTCCCGGACCGCCGACGACGGCGGGGCCGACTACATCTCCCGCCTGCTCACCCTGGCCGTGCTCGCGCTGCTGGGCGTGACGGCGGTCGTGGTGGCCCTGGCGGGACCGATCGTGCGGACCATGGGCACCGACTGGACCGAGGGGCAGCTCTCGCTCGGCGTGACGTTCGCGCTGTTCACGTTCCCGCAGATCTTCTTCTACGGCCTCTACACCGTGGTGGGTCAGGTGCTCAACGCCCGCGGCGCCTTCGGCTGGTACATGTGGGCGCCGGTGGTCAACAACGTGGTGGCCATCGCGGCGCTGCTCGTGTTCATCCGGCAGTTCGGGGCGTACGCCGCGGCGGAGCACTCCTTGGACGACTGGACGGCGGCCAAGACGTTCTGGCTGGCGGCCATGGCCACCGTGGGCGTCGCCACCCAGGCCCTGGTGCTCTTCTGGCCGCTGGGCCGGCTGGGACTGCGGCTGCGCCCCCGCTTCGGCTGGCGCGGCATCGGGCTCTCCACCGCCGCACGGCTGGCCGGCTGGACCCTGGCCACGGGGGTCATCGCCAACCTGGCGTTCCTGGCCCTCACCAAGGTCGCCGCGATCCCCACCGGCTCCCGCCCGGAGTACCTCGCCATGGACCCGCCGCAGCAGATCGCGGGCGTCGCGGCGCTGAACCAGGCCTCGATGCTGTACTCCCTGCCGCACGGGGTGATCGGGCTGTCCATCGCCACGGTGCTGTTCAACCGGATGGCCGCCGCCTCCACGGACGGGGACCGGACCGGCATGGTGGCGTCCCTGTCCTCGAGCCTGCGGATCACGGGCGTGGCCACGGTCTTCGCGACCGTCGCCCTCATCGTCTTCGCGGGACCCCTCGGCATGCTCTTCAGCGGCGGCGTGCCCTCCGCCGGAGCCGTGATCGGTCAGGTGGTCACGGTGATCGCGATCGGCGCGCCCTTCATGTCCGTCTCCTTCATGCTCGGCCGCGCCTTCTACGCGCAGGAGGACGCCCGCACCCCGTTCCTGGTGCAGGTGGGCGTGGCCCTCTTCACCGTCGCCTGCGCGCTGCTGATCGCCTCCCTGGCCCCGCCGCACCTCGTCATCTTCGCGGTCGCCGGATGCTACGCGGCCCAGAACATCCTGAGCACGCTCATCTACCACCTGGTCCTGGTCCGGCGGATCGGGGACTACGACCTCGCCCGCATCCTGGACGCCCACGCCCGGATCCTCGTGGCGTCCCTGCTCGCCGGCGGGGTGGGTGCCGCGGCCCTGTTCCTGCTCGGCGGCTACGACCCGCACGGCTTCCCCTGGACCGGTCAGCTGAGCGCGATCGCGACCGTCGCCGTGGGCGGGACCGTCATGGGCGTCGCCTATCTGGGCGCCCTCCGGCTGTGCCGCGTCCGGGAGCTCGACGACCTCGTGCGCCCGGTCCTCGCCCGGCTCGGCCGCTGACCGTGTGACACGGCTCTCCGCCGCGGGCCGCCGGGACCGGTAAAGTGCACAGTGGTCGGCGACGTGGGCCAGGAACACCCCTTCCGCCCCGCCGGCCACCCCCGCCCGCGAATTCCGGCCCCCGCCCGCGAATTCCCGACCCCCAGGGAGCCAACGTGCCCGCACCGATGAAGCTCGGTTCCGTCCTCGGCGGCCGCTACAAGGTGGTCACCGACGTGCTGGCCACCGCCGAGGGCGACCACGTGCTCGAGGGCCAGGACCAGATCCTGGGCCGCCGCGTCTCGATCCTGCTGCCCGCGGAGCGGCACACCGCCCTGCTGGTGGAGAACGCCCGCTCGATGGCCAACGGCAGCATCGGCGCCCCGTTCCAGATCCTCGACCTGGGCCAGGCGGAGGCCCACACCTACCTCGTGACCTCGCACACCCCGGCCGCGGACATGCTGGACTCCCTGCTCGTGGAGCCCGACGAGATCGAGGACGAGTCGCTCAGCGACGACATCTTCGGCGCGCCGCGCGGCACCGGCAGCGCCTCGTACGTCTACGACGAGCCGGACCCCACCAGCCCGACGCCGGTGGTCGCCACCGAGCCCGCGGACGACCTCGGCGGAGCGGCCCCCGAGCCCAAGGTCACCCGGTGGCGGGACGACGACTCCTACGACGACGCCGCCCCCGCCCCCTCGGTGCGCACGCGCCTGGGCCGGCCGGTGCGGGTCAGCGCCACCTCGACCCGCTCCACGCTCTTCGACCGGGCGGCCGCCAGCGGCACCGCCGCCGTGGCCGGCCGCACCGCCGGCACCGACATCGATCCCGGCTACGACGGCGACAACCGCTACGACAGCTACTACGACGAGCACCAGGAGGCTCCGGAGCGCGAGCCGGAGGCGCCCGCCGGCCCGCCGCCGCGCGGCCAGGACCCCGCTCCGCGCACCCAGCGGGGCGGCCGGGGCCTCCTCCTGCTGGTGGTGGTGCTGCTGGCCCTGCTGATCGGGGCCGTGGTGTTCAGCTTCGACCGCCTGGGCGGGCTCTTCACCGGGGCGAACGCCCCGGACCCGGCCGCCAGCGCCCCCGCCGGGGAGGACGGGGGGACGGAGCAGTCCCCGCCGGGCGCGGAGGCCGAGCCGACGGCCCCGGCGGCGGACCCGCAGCCCACGGCCGTGACCCGGCTCGTGCCCGGCAACCCGAACTTCATGGCCGACCAGGACGCCCAGCTGGGCCAGACCGTGGACGGGAACCCGTCCACCTACTGGATCAGCTACGGGTTCTCCGACCAGAGCTTCGGCAACCAGGCGCCCAGCGTGGGCCTGGCCGTGCAGCTCGAGGAAGCCGCACCGGTGGAGACCCTGCGACTGAGCCAGTCCTCCGGGTCCGGCGGCCTCTTCGACGTCTACGTCAACGACACCCCGACCCTGGACGGCGCCCAGCAGGTGGGCTCCGGCTCCTTCACCGGCCCGGAGATCACCGTCCCGCTGGCCGCCGGGGCCCGGGAGGAGGACCACCAGTACGTGATCGTGAACTGGACCCAGCTGCCGCAGCTGACCAACCCCATCGCCGGGTTCACCTACGGGCTGCGGGTCGGGGAGATCCAGCTGGACTGACGGCCCCGCCGCCGGCGGCCGCGGCCGGGCACGCGCGGCACCGGAATATCCGCCGTGCGCGCCCCGTTGTGCCAGTGGTCCCCGCGGCCGGACCCGTCCGGCCGCTCCCTGTACGGAAGGTCAGCAGAACAGTGAGTCCCGACTTCGGTCCCGTGATCAACGCCCTGGATCTCACCCCGCGCGGCGGCGAGCCGACGTCCGCCCCCGGGGACGAGGTCGTCCACGAGGTGATCGTCGTCGGCTCCGGCCCCGCCGGGTACACCGCCGCGATCTACGCCGCGCGCGCCGACCTCCACCCCATCGTCTTCGCGGGCTCCGTGACCGCCGGCGGCGAGCTGATGAACACCACCGAGGTCGAGAACTACCCCGGGTTCATCGACGGCATCCAGGGCCCGGACCTGATGTCCAACATGCAGCAGCAGGCCGAGCGCTTCGGCGCCGACATCCGCTACGAGGACGTCATCGCCCTGCAGCTCGAGGGCGAGGTCAAGACCGTCACCCTCGAGGACGGCTCGGTGCACCGCGCGCACGCCGTGATCATCGCCACCGGCTCCGCGTACCGGGAGCTCGGCCTGCCGGACGAGAAGCGGCTCTCCGGCCACGGCGTGAGCTGGTGCGCCACCTGTGACGGCTTCTTCTTCAAGGAGCAGCACATCGCGGTCGTCGGCGGCGGGGACTCCGCCCTCGAGGAGGCCACCTTCCTCTCCCGCTTCGCCTCGAAGGTGACCGTGATCCACCGGCGGGACAGCTTCCGCGCCTCCGAGATCATGCAGCAGCGGGCCTTCGAGGACCCGAAGATCGAGGTGCTGTGGAACGCCGAGGTCGTGGCCATCAACGGGGAGGAGAAGGTCCGCTCCGTCACCGTGCGGGACACCGAGTCCCGGGAGACGTCGGAGCTGCCCGTGACGGGGCTGTTCGTGGCGATCGGCTCCGACCCGCGCACCGCGCTGGTCGCGGACCAGCTCGAGCTGACCGTGGACGGCACGATCCAGGTGGACGGGCGCAGCTCCACCACCAGCCTCGCCGGGGTCTTCGCCGCGGGCGACGTCGTGGACGCGACGTACCGGCAGGCGATCACCGCCGCCGGCTCCGGGTGCGTGGCCGCGGTCGACGCCGAGCACTACCTCGCCGCCCTGCACGACCGCTCGGTGCTGCACAGCTGAGCGTCCCCGGCCCCGCGGCCGGGCGGGACGGCACCGGCCGCCCCGCCCGGCATGGGCCATAATCGAACCAGTTCCGTCCCTCGCACCAGATCCACAGAGCGCGCCGAGCACGCCACGAGCGGGCCGGCGCCCGGACAAGGAGAAACATGAGCGCCGCCAAGAACGTCACCGACGCCGACTTCCGGACCGAGGTCCTCGAGTCGGACAAGCCCGTCATCGTCGACTTCTGGGCCGAGTGGTGCGGCCCCTGCCGCATGGTCGGCCCGGTCCTGGACGCGATCGCCGCCGAGCACGCCGAGGCCGTCGAGGTCGTCAAGCTGAACGTGGACGAGAACCCCGCGGTGGCCTCCCAGTACGGCATCACCTCGATCCCCGCGATCTACCTGTTCTCGGGCGGGGAGGTCGTCAAGAAGGCCATCGGCGCCAAGCCGAAGAGCGCCCTCGAGAAGGAGTTCGCCGACTACCTGACCCCCGGGAACTGATCGGTCGCACCGACATCCCTGCCACATCGCGCTCATCCGTCCTCTCCCCCAGCGGGAGGGGACGGATGAGCCGTTGTACCGGCACCGACGACGACCCGACGACCGTGGGACATCTGTGAAACTCGACGACACCGAACCGATGCTGCGCCGCACCCTGACGAACCGGCGCGTGGTGGGCCTCCGGGAGCGTCTGCTCCGGGCCGGCGTCACCGTGGCCTACCTCGCGCCGCAGGACGTGAACAACCCCTCCTACTTCGACGACCACGTCGACGCCGCCGTGCGGGCCTTCCAGCAGGAGCGCGGGCTCATCGTCGACGGCCTGGTCGGCCCCGAGACCGACCGCTGCCTCAACGAGGCCCAGTACGCGCTCGGGGACCGCCCCCTCTACCTCGACGAGGACCGCCCCCTCCGCGGCGACGACGTCACCCGACTGCAGCACAACCTTTCCCGGTTGGGTTTCTACTACGGGCACCTCAACGGAGTCTTCACCCGCAGCACGCACCATGCCGTGCTGGAGCTGCAACAGAGCCTCGGCGTGGCGGAGACGGGTGTGGTGGACCTCGACACCATCGCCGCCCTCGCCCGGATCAACAAGAACATCACCTCGTCGAAGGCCTTCTCCCTGCGGGACTACCACCGCCTGGAGCGCGCCACCTCGGCCCTCCGGGGACGTTCCGTGGTGCTCGTGCCCTCGCGCGCCGCCGGCCAGCAGCCCCCGGCCTCGGCCGCCCCGGACTTCGCGGAGCGCGCGGACGAGATCACCACCGATGTCTCCGTCCTGGCCTTCGGGCTGCTGCAGGAGATCGGCGCCGCCCCGGTGGTCGTGGCGGCGGAGCCGGGCCTCAGGGACCGCCGCGGTGAGCCGGTCCGGTGCGAGCCCTCCGTGCCCGAGGCCGTGGGCGGCCGCCCGGATCCCGTGGTCGTGTCCCTGCACTGCGACTGGAACGACTCGCCGGCCGCCACGGGTCTCGCCTCCTACTACTGGGGCGAGCAGGACCACTCCGAGGTCTACTCCCCCATCGGTGAGCGCGCCGCCGGGCTCGTGCTCAAGGAGATGGTCGCCCGCACCGGTGCCCTCGACCTCGGCAGCCATGCCCGGCAGTGGGAGCTGCTGCGCACCCACGACGCCCCGACCGTCTGGCTGGACCTGGGCTACCTCTCCAGCGCCACGGACCGCGCGGCCCTGGCGGATCCCGAGCACCGCGGCCACCTCGCGGAGGCCATCGTCTTCGGTCTGCAGCGGATGTTTCTCCTCGCGGAGGACGACGTGCCCACGGGCACCATGCGCCTGGACGACGTCACGGAGTTCAACGGACGCTGAGCCCGAGCCCTGTCGCGCACAAAGCCCCGGTGTTTCACGTGAAACACCGGGGCTCCGTGCTGTCGGGGCCGCTCAGGACCGCTCGATACCCGGGTCCAGCACCTCGATGATGCGGTTCAGGTCCTCCACCGAGGCGAACTCGATCGTCATCTTGCCCTTCCGCGCCCCAAGGGCGATCTTGACGCTGGTGTCCAGCCGGTCGGCGAAGGCCTCGGCGATGTAGTCCAGCCGCTCCTTGTGCCGGCCGGCCGGGGCCGCCGCGCGCGGAGCCTTGCGGTCGGTCCCCTCGGTCAGGGCCACCGCCTCCTCCGTGGCCCGGACGGACAGCCCCTCGGCGACGATGCGCTGGGCGAGCCGCTCCATCTCCGCGGGGTCGGCCAGGGACAGGAGCGCCCGGGCGTGGCCGGACGACAGCACCCCGGCGGCGACGCGGCGCTGGACGAGCGGAGGCAGCCGCAGCAGGCGAATCGTGTTGCTGATCTGCGGACGGGACCGCCCGATGCGCCGGGAGAGCTCCTCCTGCGTGGCGCCGAACTCCTCCAGGAGCTGCTGGTACGCGGCGGCCTCCTCCAGGGGGTTCAGCTGGCTGCGGTGCAGGTTCTCCAGCAGCGCGTCGCGGAGCAGGTCGTCGTCGGAGGTCTCCCGGATGATCGCCGGGATCGTGCCGAGGCCGGCGCGCTGGGTCGCCCGCCAGCGGCGCTCCCCCATCACCAGCTCGTACGACGTTCCGCCGTCCTCCCGGCTGGGTCGCACGACGATCGGTTGCAGCACGCCGAGCTCGCCGATCGAGTACGCCAGCTCCGCCAGTTCCTCCTCGTCGAAGACCTGCCGCGGCTGCTTCCGGTTCGGGTGGATCGCCGCGACCGCGATCTCCGCGAACGTGGCACCGGGCACGGTCGCCAGCCCGTCGGCCTCCGCCGTCGTTTCACGTGCAACACGGTCCGCGGTATCGGACGTGCTGGCCGCGGCGTCGTCGGCGGCGGGGCGTCGCCCTTGCGCAGACGGCCGTGCGCTCGACGGCGGTCGCGACGAGGACCGCGTTTCACGTGAAACGCGGTCCGCGGGTGACGCCGTGTCGGCGGGCACGTTCTTCCCCTGCTCGCCGGCCTCCGCCCCGGTCGGACCGGCCGGGTCCGAGGACGGGCCCGGCGCGTCCTCCCGAGCGGGCGGGCGGCCCGCGTCTCGACCGTCCACGGGGGCGGCCGGGGACGCCGACGGCTGGAAGAACATGTCGGACGGACGGCTCACCAGGGTGGTGTTGCGCAGCGCTTCCCCCATGTCCATGCGAGCTTTCATGGCCTTCTGCCGAGCAGCCGGGCTGACGGAGCGACCCCGGGTCCCCGCCCCGGCCCGACCTGCGGGCAGGGAGGTCTCCGGGGCACGGCCCGGCGCGGTGTCGCTCGCGTCCGGTGCCGGGTCCGTGGTCGACGTGGTGCCCGCGGGGGCGGCTCCGGTCGCACCGGATTCGCCGGCGGCCTCCGCGGCGCCCCGCTGCGGACGGGTCACGGCGTCCTCGGCACCCTCGCCGTGCGCGGCGTCGGTGTTCGCGGCCGACGCGCTCGGCGGCGGGGTGGTCGCGGCCGTCGACGGCTCGTCCGGAACGTTCGAGGAGGCCGACCGCGGCGATGCGGTCCGTCCGGTCGCGGTGCCGGATGTTCCACGTGAAACATCGGCCGGGGGAGCGGCGGCCTCCTGTCCGGTCCGCGCCGCCCGTGCCGTCCCGACCGACGGGTCCGGTTCGACCGGGGTCTCCGTCCGCGTCCCTGCGGCCGGAGCGCTCGGGATGAGCGCCCCCAGTCCCCGACCCAGACCACGTCGTCGTTCGCTCACGGTGTTCCTCTCCTCGCGCGGCAATCCGGTCAATTCTAGCCGAGGAGGCCTCCTCGTCCGGCCGCTCCACACAGAGGGCCACCGTACGCATGTCATGGCCGTGCCGGTGTCGACGCCATGCTGCACGGCATGTCCGGACACCGCACACCGCACCCCTGCGGGTGTCCGGAGGGATCGCGGGCAACGACGGCAGGAGGCATCGACGACCCCGGTTCGGATGTCCCGACGCCCACGGCCGTCCGTCGCCCGCGGCAGGACATCGTCGTCGACCACAGCGCCGAGGCGCATCGCCACTGGTCCGGAGGGGTGCTGGCGAATCCGTCGGCTGCGCCACAGCGATCAGTGACGGCCGGTCGCGGCCGATGGGCGCCTCGTCCTGCGTCGGGACGACACCCACTGTCCGGGCCATGGGAGCAGAGCGCCCGGTCAGTCCTGCTCGTCGTCCGCGGGGGTCGAGCCCGTTCCGTGCGTCGCGCGGACGGGGTGGAGACACCGGTCAGGACGCCTGGCCTGTGCGGGCGCGTCCGCCTCGTCGCAGGGTCTCACGCGAGGCACCGGCCACTCTGTTTCACGTGAAACACGGCGGGGCTCCGGTGCGGAACGGCAGTTGTGCCGGTCCGCACCCAGCAGCGCGCCCGCCTCCGACGGAGACGGGCGCGCTGTAGGGGAGGGGAGGTCGGTCAGCGAGCGGCGCGCTGCGCGATCTCGGCCGCGGCCTCGAGGTAGGAGAGCGCACCGGTCGAGCTGGGGTCGTAGTTGATGACGCTCTGCTGATAGCTCGGCGCCTCGGAGATCCGCACGGAGCGGGGAATCATGGTCTCGAGCACCTCGTCCGGGAAGTGCGTGCGCACCTCCTCGGCCACCTGCGACGCCAGGTTCGTCCGGCCGTCGTACATGGTGAGCAGGATGGTCGACACCGTCAGCTCCGGGTTCAGGTGCTTCTGGATCATCTCGATGTTCTTCAGCAGCTGGCTCAGCCCCTCCAGGGCGTAGTACTCGCACTGGATGGGAATGAGCACCTCCGTGGCGGCGACGAAGGCGTTCAGCGTCAGCAGGCCCAGGCTGGGCGGGCAGTCGATGAAGACGTAGTCGAGCCGCTCCAGGCCGTCCGCCTCCCGCTGCCGCGCGTAGGCCTCCAGGGCCCGCCGCAGCCGGTGCTCCCGCGCGACCATGGACACGAGTTCGATCTCGGCGCCCGCGAGGTCGATGGTCGCCGGCACCACCCACAGGTTCTCGGCCTCCGCGGAGGGCTTCACCGCGTCGGCGATGGGCATCTCGTCGATGAGGACGTCGTAGGTGCTGTCCACCTCGGAGTTGTGCTCCACGCCGAGTGCGGTCGAGGCGTTGCCCTGCGGGTCGTTGTCGATCACCAGGACGTTCTGCCCCTGCCGCGCCAATGCGACGGCGAGGTTCACGGAGGTGCTCGTCTTGCCGACGCCGCCCTTCTGGTTGCTTATGGTGAAGACCCGCGTCGCGGCGGGCTTCTCCAGCTGGACCTTCTTCAGCCTGGCGCGTCGCCTGGTCTCTTCCACGAGCGTCCTCCCCAGCGGCGTGTCGTCCGCCATCGTCGTCATCTTGGACAGCTGTCCGTCGGTTTCACGTGAAACACGGGTGCCACGGTCTGGAACAACCTTCACCGGTTGATCTATGGGATCCGGCGGGAACTCCTCGCCGAAGCCCACCGGGCTTTCCCGGCCGTCGTCGATCGGCATCTGACTGCGCACCTTCCCGGGTCGTCTCGATGTGGTTCCCTCCGGGCCCGGCCTCCCGCGGGGGGAGGTCATCCGGGCCCGGCCGCCGGGCGGGGGAGCGCGGAGCGCCCCGAGGGGACGGCCACAGCGCCACGCCCGCGGCACACGCCCTCCAGCCTACCGTCGCCGCACCGCACCGGGAGCGGGACCGCTCAGAGCCGCACACGGACCACCGTGGTCGGCTCCGGGAGCAGGTCGTCGCCCACGGTGACGACCTCGGTGGAGCGGGCGCCGTGGCGGGTCAGCTTCTTCTGCGCCTTCTCGATCTCCTGCGCGGCGGAACGCCCCTTGAGCGCGAGGAGCTCGCCCGTGCCGCGCAGCAGCGGGAGCGTGATGTCCAGCAGGCCCACGAGGGCGGAGACCGCCCGGGCCGTGACGACGTCGACCTCGCCCACCTCGTCCCCGGCCTGCTCGGCCCGGGCGCGCAGCACCCGGACGTTGGTCAGCCCCAGGTCGGCCACGACCTCGTCGAGCCACTGCACCCGGCGCTCCAGCGGCTCGATCAGCGTCAGCCGCAGGTCCGGCCGGGCCAGTGCCAGGCACAGCCCGGGCAGCCCCGCTCCGGAGCCGACGTCGGCCACGCGCGCGTCCTGCGGGACGAGCTCCTCCACCACGGCACAGTTGAGCACGTGACGACTCCACAGCCGCGGCACCTCACGGGGGCCGATGAGACCGCGCACGATCCCCGAGGACGCCAGGTGCGCGACGTAGCGCTCCGCCAGTTCCAGCCGGTCCCCGAACAGCCGCTCGGCGGCCAGGCGCTCCCGGGGGTCCGGCAGCGGGGGCTCCTGCGCGGTGGGGGAGGGGCGCGGGTCCTCGGCCATCAGGCCTGCTCCGCGGAGACGACGATGTGCCGTTCCGCTCCGTCGCCCTCGGACTCGCTGACCAGGCCCTGCTCCGCGACGATGTCGTGCACGATCTTGCGCTCGTAGGCGGACAGCGGTTCGAGGTGCACCCGCCCGCCGGTCTCCCGAGCCTCCCGGACGGCGGCGAGGGCCATCTCCTGCAGCGCCGAGGACCGGCGCCCCCGGTAGCCCGCGACGTCGAGCACGAGCCGGGAGCGGCGCCCGGTCGCCGCCAGGACGGAGAGCCGCACGAGCTCCTGCAGCGCCTCGAGGACCTCTCCGTCCTCCCCGACGAGCGCGGAGAGGCTCCCGTCGTCGTCGCCCTCCGCGACGACGGACAGGTACGTGCGCCCGTCGCGGACCTCGATGTCGATGTCCCCGTCGAGGTCCGCCGTGTCCAGCAGCTCCTCGAGGTAGTCCGCCGCGACCTCGCCCTCCTCCTCGAGGGGGTCGACCGCGGGATCCTGGTCCCGGCCGGTCGGCGCGGGGGCGTCCGCCGGCGCACCGCCTTCGACGGGGTGGGGGGTGGGCTGCGCCTCGTCGGCGTCCTGGGTGGTCTGCCGGATGTCGCTCATGTCGTCTCCTGGGGCCGTGGAAGCACGGGGCCGGGCAGCCCGGCCCCGTGCGGGGAGAAAGTCGCGGGGTGACCCGCAGCGGTCACCGCGTCTGTTTCTTCTTCGCCTGCTGCCGCTGCCGCTTCTTGCCGACCGGCTGCTGGCGCTGGCCGGCGGCGGCCCGGGCACGCTGCTCCTCGACCTCCGCCTCGTGCTCCTCGCGGGACTTGCCGAACGGGGGCAGGCCCTTGGCGGCGCGGCGCTCGTTGAGCTCCTGCTCCGCCTGGGAGCCGGGAGTCGGGTTGTTGCGGATGACCCACCACTGCTGGCCCATGGACCACACGTTGGAGACGGTCCAGTAGATGAGGACGCCGATGGGGAAGTTGATGCCGCCGATCGCGAAGACGAGCGGGAACAGGTAGAGCATCATCTGCTGCTGGCGGTACATGGGGGAGGCCTTGGCGGTCTCGCTCATGTTCTTGGCCGTCAGCTGCTTCTGGGTGAAGAACTGCGAGGCGGACATCGCGACGATCATCACGACGGCCAGGACGACGGTCGCGACGTGGTTGCCGTCGCCCGGGTTGAGCAGCGTCGAGAAGAGCGGGGCGCCGAAGAAGGTGGCCTCGTTGAAGGACTGCACGGTGGCGGCGTTGAGCACGTGCACGCCCTCACCGGCCGCCGCCGACGTGGGGACGCCGTTGAGCACCTGGAACAGGCCGAAGAAGATCGGCATCTGCACGAGGATCGGCAGGCACGCGGAGAACGGGTTGGAGCCGTGGCGCTTGTAGAGCTCCATCTGCTCCTGGGCCATGGCCTGACGGGAGAGCTGGTCCTTCTTGCCCTTGTACTTGGCCTGCAGCTTGGCCATCTCGGGCTGCAGCTCCTGCATGCCGCGCATGGACTTGATCTGCTTGAGGAACAGCGGGATGGTCAGCGTGCGCATGACCAGGGTCAGGCCCACGATGCACAGCACCCAGGTGATGCCCGCGGCGGGATCCATCCCGACGGCCGTCAGCAGCTCGTGGAAGACCCACAGCACGGCGGAGACGACCCACCTGAAGGGGAAGAGGATCAGTTCGAACAGATTCATGGGGAAAGCTCTCCTTGGGCCGCGGGGCCGGTGCCTCCGGCGGGGTGGTGCTGGTGGCGCTCGGCGAGGGTGGGGTGGTTCAGCAGGACGATCTTGGGCAGGGACGCGAGGTCGGGAAAGCTCCGACCGCCGTCCGGGACCCTGTCGATCCCACCGGCCGCCCAGGGGTGGCAGCGCAGGAGCCGGCGGACGCTGAGGCCGAGACCGCGCACGGCGCCGTGCACCGTGACGGACTCGAGGGCGTAGGCCGAGCAGGAGGGGAAGTACCGGCAGACGTCCCCGTACAGGGGGGAGACGATGCTCCGGTAGAGCTTCAGGCCCGCGATGAGCGCGTTCTGCGGCAGGAACCAGAGGGCCTGCCACGCCGACGCCGGGCGGACGTACTCGTGGGGGGCCGCGGCGAGGAGGTCCTCGTGCCCATGGGCGTGCTCGCTCATGACGCTGGCTCCTCCCATCCGGGTCGGTGGTCTTCTGCCGGGGGCGTCCCGGTCGCGGTCCGCGCGACGCCCGCGCGCGCGGACGCCGTCCGCCAGGCCCTGGCGTAGTCGGCGGCCAGCTCCGCCCAGTCCGCCGCGGAGGCGGGCGGCAGCGCACGGACGACCACGTCGTAACCGTACGGGTCCTGCCTGACCGTGGTCTGGGCGAGTTCCCGCAGGCGCCGCTTCACCTTGTTGCGCCGGACGGCGTTGCCCACCGCCTTCGAGACGACGAACCCGAAGCGCGCCGGGTGGTCCTCGGCGGTGGGGCGCACATATACGACGACGTTCCGGCGCCCGTTGCGGGCGCCGGAACGCGTGGTGGCCGAGAACTGGGCCGAGGTCCGGATCCGGTGCCGGTCAGGCAGCACGGTCCGGCTCCTGCCGGGTCCGGTGCTCCGGCGGCACGGACCCTGCCACCCGCGCAGGGGTGGTCGTCCGGGGCGCCGGTGCCGACACGGGCCGGCTCAGGCCGAGAGCTCGGTGCGGCCCTTGCTGCGGCGGGCGGCGAGGATGGCGCGGCCGGCGCGGGTGCGCATCCGGGCGCGGAAGCCGTGCTTCTTGGCGCGACGGCGGTTATTCGGCTGAAAAGTCCGCTTGCTCACTGGTTACTCCAAAGGCGTCGGGGTGTGCGCCGCATGGTCCTCGGCGCACCGGGTCGGTGCGGCGAAGGGGCGAGCGCAGCAGTGCTGGTGGATGCGTCCGAGCATGCGGAAGGGCATGACAGAGGACACATAAGACTAGCCCACCCTAGACAACGCACCGGGCACGGTCAAATCCGCGGACGACGACGCCCCGGGGCACCGGCTCCTCCGAGCGACCCCTCGGTGCGCCGGAGGGAGGTGCAGGCCGCCGGTGCGGCCTGCGAGAACGGGGCGGTGCTGTGCAGTGCACATCCTACCCACAGCTGTGCACCGATCTTGCTCACATCCTGTGGAAAACCCGTGCGCCCCCGGCCGCGGAACGGCGCGGAACAGGGCCCGAACTACACCTCTGTAGTTCCCCGGAGCCCAGTGGACCAGCTATGAACAGCTTCCGAGCATGTTCTAGGCTGGCACTCGCGGTCGGCCCCCGAACAGCTTTTCCACCGGTGTGAACAACTCTGTGGAAAAGGCTGCCGCAGCAGGACCGGGACGACCCGAGCACCGGCCTCGTCATCCCGACGACATCCCGACGACAGCAGGAGTACGCGTGGGCACGCAGGACAATCAGGCGCTCAGCGCGCAGTGGGCCGAATGCGTGCAGTACATGTACGAGGACCCCATGACCACCGGCCGGTACCGGGGGTTCATCTCCCTGGCCCAGCCGCAGGGGCTCATCGGCACCACGCTGCTCGTCGCGGTCCCCAACGAGCTGACCCGGGAGTTCTTCCAGAACCAGATGGCCTCGGTCCTGCGCTCCTCCGTGGGACGCGCCTTCAGCCCGGAGACCCTCGTGGCCTTCGTCGTGGACGCCGACCTCGAGGCCGCTCCCGCTCCCGCCCCGGAGCCGGGGCCGCAGGCGGCCGCGCTGCCCCCGATCAGCGAGCTCGAGGCCGAGCGCAACCGCACCGACGGGCCCGCCCGGCGCGACCCCGGGAGCACCGCCGACGCCGTGGGGATCGACCAGCGCATGCTCGACCTCGCCGCGGCGCGCCCGGAGCCGGTCGCGCCGGCCGTCGGCGACCGCACCCTGCCCCCGCCGCGGGACCCGCAGGCCGCCCCGCCCCGCCGCCCCGCGCAGGACACCGGCACGGCCCCTGCCGTGGTGGGGGAGTGGGACAGCTCCGCGCGGCTGAACCCGAAGTACGTCTTCGACTCCTTCGTGATCGGGCAGTCCAACCGGTTCGCCCACGCCGCCGCCTTCGCGGTGGCCGAGACCCCGGCGAAGGCCTACAACCCGCTGTTCATCTACGGGGAGTCCGGCCTGGGCAAGACCCACCTGCTGCACGCCATCGGCCACTACGCCAAGCGGCTGTACCCGCAGGTGCGGGTGCGCTACGTGAACTCGGAGGAGTTCACCAACGACTTCATCAACTCGATCCGCGACGACGAGGGATCCTCCTTCAAGGAGATCTACCGCAACGTGGACATGCTGCTGATCGACGACATCCAGTTCCTGGCCGGCAAGGAGCACACGCAGGAGGAGTTCTTCCACACCTTCAACGCCCTGCACAACCACGAGAAGCAGATCGTGATCACCTCGGACATGCCGCCCAAGCAGCTCACCGGCTTCGCCGAGCGCATGCGCTCCCGCTTCGAGTGGGGCCTGATCACCGACGTGCAGCCCCCGGAGCTGGAGACCCGCATCGCGATCCTGCGCAAGAAGGCCACCAGCGAGGGCATGGACGCCCCCGACGACGTGCTGGAGTACATCGCCTCCCACATCTCCACCAACATCCGCGAGCTCGAGGGCGCCCTGATCCGCGTCACCGCCTTCGCCTCGCTGAACAAGCAGGCCGTGGACCTGCCCCTGGCCGAGCTGGTGCTCAAGGACCTCATCACCGACGACGGGGCGCAGGAGATCACCGCGGCCTCGATCCTGGCCCAGACCGCGGTCTACTTCGACATCACCCTCGAGGAGCTCAAGAGCAAGTCCCGCACCCGCACCCTGGTCACGGCCCGGCAGATCGCCATGTACCTGCTGCGCGAGCTCACCGACATGTCCCTGCCGAAGATCGGCCAGGAGCTGGGCGGGCGCGACCACACCACGGTGATGCACGCCGACCGCAAGATCCGCACCCTGATGGCCGAGCGCCGGCAGATCTTCAACCAGGTCACCGAGCTGACGAACCGCATCAAGCAGCAGCAGCGCGAGGGCTGACCACCGCGCGCCGTCGCCGACGGGCCCAGCGGGACACCGGTGGGCCCGTTTCTTGTCATTCGTCCACAGGCCGCGGCCGCGCCGTTCCGGGCCGGCGGGGACTCTTCTGCACAGGAAACGACCTCTTGTGGAGCGCCTGTGCACAGGACGAAACCCACACCTGTGGATAAAATTGTGGAACACCGGCGGACACCGGTGGACAACCTCGGCACAACTGCGCTCCGGGCTGTGGAAGCCCCGGAACCGCGCGGATCCTGTCCACCGGAAAGACGTCGTCCGGTGGATCGTGAATCACAGGAACTCAACAGGCCGTCGCCGCCCGGCGCCTGGGCGGAACGCAGTTATCCACAGATTCCACAGCGGTTATTAACACTCCCATCCTTAAAGAGATCTCCGGCCAAACAACAAGAATCCTGTGCTCCCGGCCCCCGCCGGACCCTCCGGGACCGGCGAACCACAAGAACTCCGCCACGGCCGGCCGAATGGCCGTCCGCCGAAACGGGCGGATACGATGCAGGGGGCGAAGGCCCGGTCGGCCGCACCTCGCGGCGCGGCGGACGCCGTCCTCCGGGCGCGGGCTCCGCCGCCCCTGCTCAGACTGAAAGGCAGCAACCTCTCGTGAAGTTCTCCGTCGAACGCGATGTTCTCGCCGAGGCCGTGACCTGGACCGCCCGGTCCCTCTCTCCTCGGCCCCCGGTCCCCGTGCTGTCCGGTCTGCTCATCCGGGCGGAGGGCGGGTCGCTGTCCATCGCCAGCTTCGACTACGAGATCTCGGCGCGGCTGTCGATCAGCGCCGACGTCCAGGAGGAGGGCACCACCCTCGTCTCCGGACGGCTGCTCGCCGACATCTGCCGCTCGCTGCCCTCCGCGCCGGTCGAGATCCAGGCCGACGAGGGCAAGGTCACGCTGACCTGCCGGTCCTCCCGGTTCAACCTCGCCGCGATGCCCGTGGGCGACTACCCGGAGCTGCCGGCCCTGCCCGACGTCTCCGGCGTGGTCGCCGGGGACGAGTTCGCCCTCGCCGTGTCCCAGGTCAACATCGCGGCCAGCAAGGACGACACCCTCCCGATCCTCACCGGCGTGCGCGTGGAGATCGAGGGCGAGAAGATGACCCTCCTGGCCACCGACCGGTACCGGCTCGCCATGCGGGAGCTGACCTGGCGGCCCTCCTCCCACGAGATCTCCACGGCAGCGCTGATCAAGGCCCGCACCCTCAACGACATCGCCAAGACCCTCGGCCCCGCCGGGGACATCAACATCGCGCTGTCCGACTCCGCCGAGCTCGTCGGCTTCGAGTCCGGCGGCCGCCGGACCACGAGCCTGCTCATCGACGGCGAGTACCCCAAGATCCGCTCGCTGTTCCCCGAGCACACCCCGATCACGGCTGCGGTGCGCACCAGCGAGCTCGTGGAGGCGGTCCGGCGCGTCTCGCTCGTGGCCGAGCGCAACACCCCCGTCCGCCTCGCCTTCACCCAGGGCCAGGTGGCCCTGGACGCCGGGACCGGCGAGGACGCCCAGGCCTCGGAGGTGCTGGACGCCCACCTGACCGGGGAGGACATCACCGTGGCCTTCAACCCCACGTACCTCTCGGAGGGCCTGCACGCCTTCTCCTCGGACTACGTGCGGTTCTCGTTCACCGCCCCGCCCAAGCCGGCGGTGCTCTCCGCGCAGGCCGAGCCGGAGGGCGAGGACCGGGACGACTACAAGTACCTGCTGATGCCGGTCCGGCTCCCGAGCCAGTGACCGGCCGGCGTCGAGGCGGAAGCTGCTGATCCGGGCGTGTTCGTCGACCACCTCTCCCTGCTCGACTACCGGACGTATGCCTTGTTGGACATACGTCTGGGGCCCGGGACCACCGTGTTCCTGGGCCCGAACGGCGTGGGCAAGACGAACATCGTCGAGGCCCTGGACTACACCGCGGGACTCTCCTCGCACCGCGTGTCCTCGGACGGGCCGCTGATCCGCTTCGGCGCCGAGCGGGCGATCGTCCGGGCGCGGGTCCGGCGCGGCGGCCAGCAGACGGTCCTCGAGCTGGAGCTCAACGACGGCCGCGCCAACCGGGTGCGGATCAACCGGGCCGCCCCCGTCCGCGCCCGGGACGCCCTCGGCATCGTGCGGACGGTCCTGTTCTCCCCGGAGGACCTCTCCCTGGTCAAGGGCGACCCCTCCCACCGGCGGCGGTTCCTGGACGACCTCGCCCGGTCCATGCGCCCGGTCCTCGCCGGCACCATGTCCGACTACGAGAAGGTGCTCAGGCAGCGCAACGCGCTGCTGAAGTCGGCCCGCCGCAGCGGGCGCCTCACCGAGACCCACCGATCGACGCTGGCCGCCTGGAACGACCAGTTCGCCCGCGCCGGGGCCGTGATCCTGCACGCGCGCCTGCAGCTCGTCGACGCCCTGGCCCCGCAGGTGGCCACCGCCTACGACCAGCTCACCGACGGCACGAAGGCCACCACGCTGCGCTACGTGTCCTCGGTCCTGCCGGAGAGCGCCGGCGGGGACGTGGCCCGGCTGCGCGAGTTCAGCCCCGCGGACCTGCACCGGCTGATCCTCGAGGCGTGCGAGGACGCCGAGCAGCGGGAGCTCGAGCGGGGCCTGACCCTGATCGGCCCGCACCGCGACGAGCTCGAGCTGCTGCTGGGTCCGGCCCCCGCCCGCGGCTACGCCTCGCACGGGGAGACCTGGTCCTACGCCCTCGCCCTCCGCCTGGGCTCCTGGTACGTCCACCTCGCGGACGATCCCGCCGAGGGCGCCGCGCCGATCCTCCTGCTCGACGACGTGTTCGCGGAGCTCGACGCCCGGCGCCGGAGCCGGCTGGCCGCGATCGTGGCCACCGCGGAGCAGGTCCTGGTCACCGCCGCGGTCGAGGAGGACCTGCCCGCCGAGCTCGTCGCGGGCCCGCACGACGTGGTCCGGGTGGGCCCCGGGACGGCCGTGCGCGACGACGAGCGCCCGCCGGCGGCGACCGGCCCGGAGGCGGGGGAGGCTCCGTCGTCGTGAACGGCCCCGAGCGCGGGGACCGGCTCCCCGGTCCCCCGGACGACCTCCCGGCAGACCTCCCGGCCGACCCCGCGGCAGAGCCTCCCGCGCCGGAGGCGAACGTCGTGCGGATCGAGGACGAGATCGACGCCCCCGCCGCGCTGCTGACCCGGATGCGCCACGCCGCCGAGGCGCGCGGGGACGGCCGGCTCTACGGGGCGGCCGCGCGGCGCAACCTGAAGAACTTCGGGGCGGCGATGGAGTCGGCCACCGCGTCCCCGGCCGAACGCCTGGGGCGCCGCGGCAACGACGTGGACCCCCGGGCGCTCGGCGGCTACTCCGGGGCGGGCCGCTCCGCCCGCGATCCCCGGGGCGTGGGCTCGGTGCTGGACGCCCTCGTGTCCGGGCGGGGCTGGAAGTCTCCGGTCGCCGTCGGGTCGGTGCTCTCCCGCTGGGACGAGCTCGTGGGCCCGGGGATCGCGGGGCACTGCCGGCCGGAGAGCTTCGACGAGACGGTGGTGCGGGTCCGCTGCGACTCCACCGCCTACGCCGCCAACCTGCGGCTCATGGTGCCGCAGCTGCTGCGCATGTTCGACGAGCACCTGGGGGAGGGCATCGTCACCCGGATCGAGATCCTCGGCCCGGCCGCGCCGAGCTGGAAGCGCGGCCGCCGGTCGGTGCAGGGCCGGGGGCCCCGGGACACCTACGGGTGAGGCCGGATCCGCGGAGCGCTGAGCGGCCTCGTGGCGCGCTGCGGCCCCCCGGGAACGATCAGCTGGTGGTGGAGAGCAGGAAAATTCGTCCTGAGGGCCTTTTCCGGCCGCTCAGAGGCATCTGCGGGCACCCCTGGCCCGTCGTTTTCCGATAGAATCAGGGTCAGACAGGAATCGACGGACCGGGTCCCCACGGCCGATCGCGGCACCCGCCCGCGGCGCGGACGCCCGGAGCCGTCGAACCGTTCCGACCCTGCACGAGCCGATGAGTCGTCGAGCGCCTCATCGGCGTTCTCTTGTGCTGTCCGGAGCGGCCGGAACGCCCAACAGGAGGAGCCAGGAACCCGTGGCAACAGAGGATGCGCAGACGCGCGAGTACGGTGCCGGTGACATCACCGTCCTGGAGGGGCTCGAGGCCGTCCGGAAGCGCCCCGGCATGTACATCGGCTCGACCGGCCCCCGCGGGCTGCACCACCTCGTGTACGAGGTGGTCGACAACTCGGTCGACGAGGCGCTGGCCGGCTACTGCGACCACATCGAGGTGACGCTGCAGGCCGACGGCGGGGTGCGGGTGGTCGACAACGGCCGCGGCATCCCCGTGGACGTCCACCCGACCGAGGGCCGCCCGACCGTCGAGGTCGTCATGACGATCCTGCACGCGGGCGGCAAGTTCGGCGGCGGCGGCTACGCCGTCTCCGGCGGCCTGCACGGCGTGGGCATCTCGGTGGTCAACGCCCTGTCCCGCCGCGTGGAGACCGAGGTGCGCCGTCAGGGGCACGTGTGGCGGATGGCCTTCGCCGAGGGCGGGCGGCCGCAGGGCGAGCTGGTCCGGGGCGAGGAGACCGAGGAGACCGGCACGACCCAGGTCTTCTACCCCGACCCCGAGATCTTCGAGACCGTCGACTTCGACTTCGAGACCCTGCGGGCGCGCTTCCAGCAGATGGCGTTCCTCAACAAGGGCCTCAAGATCAGCCTGACGGACGAGCGCGTGGCCGAGGAGTCCGGCGAGGAGATCGCCGGCTCCGCCTCCGACCACTCGGGGGCCCGCCCGGCCGGCGGCGCGGACGCGGAGCCCGTCGAGGGCCGCGACGGCGGCACGGACGCCCCCCGGCTCAACCACGAGGAGGCGAACGCCTCCGGTCACCGGAAGGTCGTCTACAAGTACGACCACGGCCTGCTCGACTACGTCACCTTCCTGAACACGTCCAAGAAGGCCGACCTCGTCCACGACGACGTCATCGCGATCGAGACCGAGGACGCCGACCGGAAGATGTCCCTCGAGCTCGCCATGCAGTGGACCACCGCCTACACCGAGTCGGTGCACACCTACGCGAACACGATCAACACCCACGAGGGCGGCACCCACGAGGAGGGCTTCCGCTCGGCCATGACCTCGCTGGTGAACCGGTACGCCCGGGAGAACAGGCTGCTGCGGGACAAGGACGAGAACCTCACCGGGGACGACGTGCGGGAGGGCCTGACCGCGGTCATCTCGATCAAGCTCGCCGAGCCCCAGTTCGAGGGCCAGACGAAGACCAAGCTCGGCAACTCCGAGGCGAAGGCCTTCGTCCAGCGCGAGGTCAACGACCGGTTCGGCGACTGGCTGGAGCGCAACCCGGCCGCGGCGCGGGAGATCATCCGCAAGGCCATCAACGCCTCGCAGGCGCGGCTCGCGGCCCGGAAGGCGCGCGAGACCACCCGCCGCAAGGGCCTCCTGGAGTCCGGCGGGATGCCGGGCAAGCTCAAGGACTGCTCGTCCAAGGACCCGTCCCTGTCCGAGATCTACATCGTGGAGGGCGACTCCGCGGGCGGCTCCGCGGTGCAGGGCCGGGATCCCGCCCACCAGGCGATCCTCCCCCTGCGGGGCAAGATCCTCAACGTGGAGCGGGCGCGGCTGGACCGGGCGCTGTCCAACGCCGAGGTCCAGTCGATGATCACCGCCTTCGGCGCGGGCATCGGCGACGACTTCGACATCGAGAAGGCGCGCTACCACAAGATCGTGCTGATGGCCGACGCCGACGTGGACGGCCAGCACATCACCACGCTGCTGCTGACCCTGCTGTTCCGCTTCATGCGCCCGCTGATCGAGCACGGCTTCGTCTACCTGGCCCAGCCGCCGCTGTACCGGATCAAGTGGTCCAACGCACCGCACGACTACGTCTACTCGGACGCCGAGCGGGACCAGGCCCTCGCCCGGGGCCTGGCCAACAACCAGCGCATCCCCAAGGACAACGGCATCCAGCGCTACAAGGGTCTCGGCGAGATGGACTACACCGAGCTGTGGGACACCACGATGGACCCCGAGCACCGCACGCTGCTCCAGGTGACCATGGAGGACGCCGCCGCCGCGGACCAGGTCTTCTCCGTGCTCATGGGCGAGGACGTGGAGTCCCGCCGCGAGTTCATCCAGCAGAACGCCAAGGACATCCGGTTCCTCGACATCTGACCCGCGACACATGAACGGCCCGGCATATTCAACCGGGACCGGGACGCCGGCAGGACACCGAGAACCAGCAGACAGAACGGAAAGACCGCATGAGTGACGAGATCCAGGACGGACAGACCCCGGAGGACGCCGCCCCCGCCGGCGACCTCGAGACCTCGACCGTGCTGACCGACCGCGTGGAGCAGGTGGACCTGCAGACCGAGATGCAGCGGTCCTACCTCGACTACGCCATGGCCGTCATCGTCGGCCGCGCCCTCCCGGACGTCCGGGACGGGCTCAAGCCGGTGCACCGCCGGGTCCTCTACGCGATGTACGACGGCGGCTACCGCCCGGACCGGTCCTTCAACAAGTGCGCCCGCGTGGTGGGCGAGGTCATGGGCCAGTACCACCCGCACGGCGACTCGGCGATCTACGACGCCCTGGTGCGCCTGATCCAGCACTGGGTGATGCGCTACCCGCTCGCGCTGGGCCAGGGCAACTTCGGCTCCCCGGGCAACGACGGCGCCGCGGCCCCGCGGTACACCGAGACCAAGATGGCGCCCGTCGCCATGGAGATGGTCCGGGACATCCACGAGGAGACCGTGGACTTCCAGGACAACTACGACGGCAAGAACCAGGAGCCGTCGGTGCTGCCGTCCCGGTTCCCGAACCTGCTGGTCAACGGGTCCTCCGGCATCGCGGTGGGCATGGCCACCAACATCCCGCCGCACAACCTGCGCGAGGTCGCCGACGGCGTGCAGTGGTACCTCCGGAACCCGGACGTCTCCAACGAGGAGCTGCTCGAGGAGCTGCTGCAGCGGATCAAGGGCCCCGACTTCCCGACCGGGGCGCAGATCCTCGGCCACAAGGGCATCGAGGAGGCCTACCGGACCGGTCGCGGCTCGATCCCGATGCGGGCCGTGGTCAACGTCGAGGAGATCCACGGCCGCACGTGCCTGGTGGTCACGGAGCTGCCCTACCAGGCGAACCCGGACAACCTCGCGATGAAGATCGCCGACCTCGTGAAGGACGGCCGGATCACCGGCATCGCCGACATCCGGGACGAGACCTCCGGGCGCACCGGCCAGCGCCTGGTGATCGTGCTCAAGCGGGACGCCGTGGCCAAGGTGGTGCTCAACAACCTCTACAAGCACACGCAGCTGCAGGACAACTTCTCCGCCAACATGCTCGCGCTGGTGGACGGGGTGCCCCGCACCCTCAGCCTCGACGCCTTCATCCGGCACTGGGTCACCCACCAGATGGACGTGATCGTGCGGCGCACGCGGTACCGGCTGCGCCAGGCCGAGGCGGAGGCCCACATCCTGCGGGGCCTGCTCAAGGCCCTCGACGCCCTCGACGAGGTCATCGCGCTCATCCGCCGCTCCCCGACGGCCGACGACGCCCGCACCGGGCTCATGGAGCTGCTGCAGATCGACGAGGACCAGGCGCAGGCCATCCTCAACATGCAGCTGCGCCGGCTCGCCGCCCTGGAGCGGCAGAAGATCCAGGACCGGCACGCGGAGCTGGAGCGGCTGATCGCCGAGTACACCGCGATCATCGCCTCCGAGGCGCGCCAGCGCGACATCATCTCGACCGAGCTCGAGGAGATCGTGGGCCGCTACGGCGACGACCGCCGCTCCGAGATCCAGTACGGCTACGACGGCGACATGTCGATGGAGGACCTGATCCCCGAGGAGGAGATGGTCGTGACCATCACCCGCGGCGGATACGTCAAGCGCACCCGCTCGGACCAGTACCGGTCCCAGCGCCGCGGCGGGAAGGGGGTCCGGGGGGCGCAGCTGCGCGCGGACGACGTCGTCGAGCACTTCTTCGTGACCACCACGCACAACTGGATCCTGTTCTTCACGAACCTGGGCCGGGTCTACCGGACCAAGGCCTACGAGCTGCTCGAGGCGGGCCGGGACGCGAAGGGCCAGCACGTGGCCAACCTGATGGCCTTCCAGCCGGGGGAGCGGATCGCCCAGGTCATGGAGCTGCGCTCCTACGACGACGCCCCGTACCTCGTGCTCGCCACCCGCAACGGCCTGGTGAAGAAGACCCGGCTGCTGGACTACGACACCAACCGCTCGGCCGGCGTGATCGCGATCAACCTGCGCGAGGACGACGAGCTGGTCTCGGCGCAGCTGGCCTCCGCCGAGGACGACCTGCTGCTCATCTCCCGCAACGGGATGTCCCTGCGCTTCACCGCCTCGGACGACGTGCTGCGTCCCATGGGCCGGGCGACCTCCGGGGTCACCGGCATGAAGTTCCGCGACGGCGACGAGCTGCTCTCGGCCAACGTGGTGACCGACGAGGCCTACGTGTTCGTGGTCACCGAGGGCGGCTACGCCAAGCGCACCAAGGTGGACGAGTACCGGGTGCAGGGCCGCGGCGGGCTCGGCATCAAGGTGGCGAAGCTCGCGGAGCAGCGCGGCCGCCTGGTCGGCGGACTGATCGTGGGCGAGGAGGACGAGGTCCTCGTGGTCATGGAGTCCGGGAAGGTCGTGCGCACCGGGGCCTCCGAGGTCCCCGCCAAGGGCCGGGACACGATGGGCGTGATCTTCGCCAAGCCCTCCGCGGGCGACTCCATCACGGGCGTGGCCCACAACGCCGACCGCGAGATCGCGCAGGAGGTCGACGCCGAGGCCGTGGCCGAGATCGACGTCCAGCAGGACGAGTCCATGGAGACGGCCGACGTGCAGCAGGCCGAGGACACCGGTGAGCTCGACTCCGTCCCCGGAACCGGGGACACGCCGGACGATGAAGTAGCGTGGGACGCGAACAACAACGGAGGTAACGCATGAGCTCGAGTTCCGGCTCCAACGCCGCCGGCAAGTCCGGACGCGCCCCCCTCGCGTCCGCGCCCCGGCCCGGCGCCGCGGCGAAGCCGGCCGCGGCCGCCCGCACCGCCCCCCGGCCGGTGAAGTCCGCCCCGGCCCCGGCCAAGAGCGGCCGGCCGGCCGGCTCGACGAAGGGACTGGTCCGCCCCGCACCGCGCCCGAGGGTGCGCCGGGCGCGGCTCGTGGTCTCGAAGGTGGACACCTGGTCGGTGCTCAAGCTCGCGTTCCTGCTCTCGGTGGCGCTCGGGATCATCACCGTGGTCGCCTCCGTGGTGCTGTGGATCGTCCTGGACCTCACCGGGATGTTCGACGGCATCAACGAGCTGCTCGGCATGCTGGGCGGCGCGGGCGGGGCGCTGAACGTGAAGGACTTCCTCTCGCTGGGGCAGATCGCGATCTTCGCGACCATCGTCTCGGTGGTCAACGTGATCCTCCTGACCGCGCTGTCGGTGCTCGCGGCACTGCTCTACAACATCGCCGCGGCCCTCGTGGGCGGAGTCGGCCTCACCCTCACGGACGACTGACCCGGCGCGGTGCGGTCACCGGGGGCGGGGCCCGTGCCGGGCCGGATTTGGCACGGGTCGGCAACTCCGGTATCGTTTCTTCTCGGTCCGCAAGGGCCGGAAGGGCGTATAGCTCAGACGGTTAGAGCGCTTCGCTGATAACGAAGAGGTCCCAGGTTCAATTCCTGGTACGCCCACGGTTCCCTTTTTTCGCATGTCAGGAGGCAGGCGTGAACAGGAAAGTGGCTGCGGTTCTCGCCCTGGTCGGAGCATCGGTCGCGGTGCTCGCCAAGCTGCGGGAGACCGACGCCGACCGTACCGCGTGGGCGGACGCCACTGACGAGGTGGAGTAGTCCGGGCCCTGCGGGGGCGTGGCGCAATTGGTAGCGCATCTGCTTTGCAAGCAGAGGGTTAGGGGTTCGAGTCCCCTCGCCTCCACCACCCGGAATCCCGATCGAGCACCTGCTCGGTCGGGATTCTTTGCATTCCCGGCGGCCGGGCCGGTGCGTCCCCTGTCCCGCTCCACGGCGAAGGCCCCCGCTCCCGGACGGGGAGCGGGGGCCTTCGCGGCGGGATCGGGAGATCAGGACGCGTTGTCGTCCTTCTTGCCCTGGATCTGCTCCTTGACCTCGTGGATCGTGGCCTTGGCGTCCTCGCCCACGGACTGGGCGCTGTCCTTGACCTCGGCGGCGGCCTCCGAGACCCCACCGGACTGGCCGGCCGGGGTGGTGGCGTCCTTGACGTCGTCGACCTGCACGCCGGTGCCGGCGGCCACGGTGGTCTGCTGGGCGACCGGGGAGGCCGTCACCCGCGGGGACGTGGCCGCGGGGGTCTTCCAGGGGTCCTCGACCGGGCGGGACGCCTTCCAGGCGGCCACGCCGGCGACGCCGCCGGCCACCAGCAGGCCCAGCACCAGCAGGCCCTTGTGCGAGCCCTCGGCCTTCTTCTGCTGCTTGGCGTAGTCCTTGGCGACCTTCGCGGCGGCCTTCTTCGCGTTGGCCACGGCCTTCTTGTCACCGGTCAGCTTGGCGACGATGGCCTCGAGCTGCTCGGGGGTGTCCGCGTCCGCGAACTTGCCCGCGAGCAGGGCGGCGGCACCGGCGTACTTCGCCTGCACCGCGGCACGGCCCTCGGCGGCGCGGTCGGCGGCCTTCGCGGCCACGGGGGCCGCGGCCTTGGACGCCTTCGCGGCGACCGGGGCGGTGACGGCGGCCGCCTTCAGCTTCGCGGAGCCGGACAGGTCGTGGGCCCGGCCGAGGCCCTCCTGGACCTTCGGCCCGGCGCTCGCCACGCCACCGGCCAGGGCGGCGGCACCCGCCTCGACGCCGTGCTGGAGCCGAGGGGCCAGCTCGCCGATCTCCTTGGACGCCCACTTGCCGGCGTCGAGCACCTTGCTCTCCGCGGCCTTCTGCGCCGTGGCGGCCTTCTTCTCGCTCTTGGACTTCGTGAAGCTCATGAATCCATCCCTCCTCGGGTCGTGACAATCCATGGTCAGCATACGGGCAGATCCCACCCGGAGGGGGGTGCTCCCGCGCGATACCGGGGCTTTTCACTGTGCGCTGAACGCCACCGGCCGTCTCGGAGCGGCCTCCGCCCGCGTGCAAGAATGAGCCCATGACTTCTGCGATCCCCACCGCCAAGGCGACGATCCACACGAACCACGGCGACATCGTCGTGAACCTGTTCGGCAACCACGCCCCGAAGACCGTCAAGAACTTCATCGGCCTCGCGGACGGCACCCAGGAGTGGAGCGACCCGCGCACCGGCGAGAAGCAGACCGGTCCCCTGTACCAGGACGTGGTCTTCCACCGCATCATCCGCGACTTCATGATCCAGGGCGGGGACCCCCTCGGCCAGGGCATCGGCGGGCCGGGCTACGAGTTCGACGACGAGATCCACCCCGAGCTGAACTTCAACGAGCCCTACATCCTCGCGATGGCCAACGCCGGCAAGCGCAACGGGCGGGGCACCAACGGGTCCCAGTTCTTCATCACCACGGCCCCCACCACCTGGCTGCAGGGCAAGCACACCATCTTCGGCGAGGTCGCCGACGACGCGTCGCGCAAGGTCGTCGACGAGCTGAACAACGTCCGCACCGGTGGCATGGACCGCCCGGTCGAGGACTGCGTGATCACCTCGATCGACGTCGAGCAGCTCTAGGCCGCACCAGGACCCCCGCCCCGGCGCCGCCGGGGCCACGGCGCAGGCCCGTCCGGAGCGATCCGGACGGGCCTGCGCCGTCCCCGTCCACCGAGTCCTGTCCACCGATCCCGGCCCGCGGGCCGGCCCACGAGGAGTCCCAGTGAGCGGCGAGCGACCGCAGTACGGTGCGTCCACCGGGGGAGAGGTCCCCGTGTGCCCGCGCCACCCGGACCGCCCCAGCTACGTCACCTGTCAGCGGTGCGGCCGCCCGGTGTGCCCGGAGTGCCAGCGCACGGCCGCGGTGGGCGTGCACTGCGTCGACTGCGTGCAGGAGGCCTCGCGCCGCCGCCCCGCCGTGCGCACCGGACTGGGCGGCCGGGCGCCGCAGGGCTCGCCGATGCTCGTCACGTGGTGGCTCGTCGGCGCCAACGCCGTGGTCTACGCCCTGCAGTGGCTGGGCCAGGCCGCGGGCGTGAGCCTGCTCCAGCTGTTCGCCTACGCCCCGGTGATGACCACGTCCGAGCCGTGGCGGATGCTCACGAGCGGTTTCCTGCACTCGATGTCCAGCCCGTTCCACCTGCTCCTGAACATGTACATGCTCTACCTGTTCGGACGGATGCTGGAGCCCGCGCTCGGCCGGACCCGGTTCCTGCTGCTGTTCCTGCTCTCCGTCCTGGGCGGGTCGGTGGGCGTCCTGGTGCTCTCGCACCCGCTGAGCCTGGTGGTCGGTGCCTCGGGCGGCGTCTTCGGGCTCTTCGGGGCCCTCTTCGTCCTCCAGCGGCACCTGGGGCAGTCCATCACGCCCATCGCCGTGCTCATCGGCGTCAACGTGGTCTTCGGCTTCCTCTTCCCCGGCATCGCCTGGCAGGCGCACCTCGGCGGACTGCTCACCGGGGCGCTCGTGGCCTTCGGCTACACCGCGGCCGCACGACGCCGCGCCGTCCGCCGACGCTGAGCCGCACGGGACGTGCCGCCCGGTTCTCCACAGGCTCCGTCCCCAGCTGTCAACAAGTTACAGCCGTGGAATTCCACACCTGTCATCCCCGCTGTGGACGGCGCCACAGCGGCGTCCACAGCTGTTAATAACGCTGTGGAGCGACGGCTGTGCACACGGTTCTCCACACCTGTGGACAACGTTGTGCACCGGATGGGGAGAAGGCGCCGGCGCAGGGGCGCGCCGCCCTCAACGGATCCTCAGCGCGGTGCGGGACACTGGGGGCGTGCCGCCCAGCCCCCGTGGCGGCCGGGGAGGAGGAGGAACGCGTGCGCGTGCTGCTGGTGGAGGACGAGGTGGACCTCGCGGAGTCGGTGCGCCGCGGCCTGACGAACGAGGGCTTCGTGGTCGACGTGGCCCACGACGGCGTCACCGGGGCGTGGCTGGCCCGGGAGAACCCCTACGACGTCGTGGTCCTTGACCTGATGCTGCCCGGCAGGAACGGCTACGCCGTGCTCGAGGAGATGCGTGCCGCCGAGAACTGGGTGCCCGTCCTCATGCTCACCGCGAAGGACGGCGAGTACGACCAGACCGACGCGTTCGACCTCGGCGCCGACGACTACCTGACCAAGCCGTTCAGCTTCCTCGTCCTCGTCGCCCGGCTGCGGGCGCTCATCCGCCGGGGCGCCCCCGAGCGGCCGGTGGTGCTCTCCGCCGGGTCCCTGGAGCTGGACCCCGTCCGCCGCACCGTGACCCGCCGCGGAGAGCGCCTGGAGCTGACCGCCAAGGAGTACGTCATCCTGCAGTACCTCCTGCAGAACAAGGAGAAGGTGGTCTCCAAGCTCCAGATCATGGACAACGCCTGGGACGCCGGCTTCGAGGGCTCGGAGAACATCGTGGAGGTCTACGTGGGCTACCTCCGGAAGAAGATCGACGCCCCCTTCGGCCTGTCCACCCTGCAGACGGTCCGCGGCATGGGCTACCGCCTGGTGCCCGACGAGCCCGGGGCGCCGGGCCGGTGAGGACCCGCCGGAGGGCGCCGTTCGAGCGGTGGGGCGTGCGCCGGCGCAGCACGGCCGCCGCGGGACTGCTCATCCTGCTCGTGGTCGCCGTGGCCGGGGCCGTGCTGCTCGAGCTCCTGCACCGCACCGCCGTGGGGGCCGCCCACGACCAGGCCGTGGCCCGGCAGACCGAGATCCTGCAGGACCTCGGTGTTCCCTGGCAGCCGCGGACGGCCGGCGGCACCGCGCGGGAGACGGCCGTCTACACGACGTCCGGCCTCGGGGAGCTGATGCAGCGGCTCGGGCGGCCGGGTGTGCTCGTGCAGCTGCAGGGCGCCGACGGACGGCTGGTCGCCGCCTCGCCCGCCTCCGCGCTGGACGCCGGCCTGTCCCCGCCCACGCTCGAGCCGGGGCGGTCCTACGACTCGGCGGCGGACACCGCCGGACCGGGGCCGCGCGCGGACGACTTCGTCTATGTCTCGCACGGCATGTACATCAACGACGTGCCCTTCACGCTCACCGTGGCCGTGCCCATGGCGCTGCAGCAGCACACGATCGGGGCCGTGAGCCTGTTCCTGCTCGTCGGCGGGCCGGTGCTGGCCCTGCTCGGATCCGCCCTCATGTGGTTCCTGGTCGGCCGTTCCCTCGCCCCGGTGCGGAGGATCACCGGGCAGGTCCGCCGGATCGGCACCGCCCACCTCGGGGAGCGGGTGGACGTGCCGCCCACCGGGGACGAGGTCGCCGCGCTCGCCGGCACGATGAACGGGATGCTGGACCGCCTGGAGGCCTCCGACCGGGCCCAGCGCCGGTTCGTGGCCGACGCCTCCCACGAGCTGCGCAGCCCGCTGGCCACCCTGACGACCACCATCGAGGTGGCCGCCTCGGACCCGTCCGCCACGATGTGGCCCGAGGTCGCCCCCGTGCTCCGCTCCCAGTCCCGCCGGATGGGCCGGCTCGTGGAGGACCTCCTGACCCTGGCGAAGATCGACGACGCCGGGCTGCCGCTGCGCGTCGCGGACACCGACCTCGACGAGGTGGTGCGGGAGGAGGTCGCCCGGATGCGGCCCGCGTCGCGGCACGAGGTCCGGGTGCACGCGGACCCGGTGCGGATCCGCGGGGACGGGAGCCGGCTGCAGCAGGTGCTCCGCAACCTGCTCTCCAACGCGGAGCGGCACGCCGGGTCGTGGATCGCCGTGTCCCTGCGCACGGAGGGGGAGGAGGCGGTCGTGACCGTGGACGACGACGGCTCCGGCATCGTCCCGGGAGACCGGGAGCGGGTCTTCGAGCGGTTCGTGCGCCTGGACGACTCCCGGACCCGGGACACCGGCGGCTCCGGTCTGGGACTGGCGATCAGCCGCGAGATCGCGGCGGCCCACGGGGGCACGCTCACCGCGGGCGAGGACGGGCGGGGCCACTGCCGCTTCGAGCTGCGGCTCCCGCTCGGGGCCGGTGCCGGGGACTGAGCCGCGCTCAGTACCCCCGGGAGGCCTCGCCCCAGATCCGGCGCACCAGCTCCGGGACGTCCCGCTCCGCGGTGCCCCGGGCGCGCAGGGCCTGGCCGATCTGCCGCTCGGCCGTGGAGGCGAGGTGCTCGCGCATGGCCTCGCCCGCGGCGTTCCCGTCCTGGGCGAGCACCGCCTGCACCAGGGCGTCGTGCTCCCCGGCGAGCTCGCCGACCGGGCGCAGCGTCGTGGCGGTCACGACGCCCAGGAACGACGTGGTGGCGCGCAGCCGCTCCACGAGCCGCGCCGCCTGCTGGTTCCCCGCGAGCTCGAGCAGCACCAGGTGCAGCCCCTCGTCGGCCCCGGCGGTCGCCTCGAGGTCCTGCGCCCGGGCCGCCGCGTGCATCGCCTCCCACTGCGCCCGGACCCGGCCCAGGTCCGGCGGCTGCGCGAGAGCCGCCGCCCGCCGGGCGGCGGGGACCTCCAGGGCGGTGCGCACGGCGAGGATCTGCGCGACGTCGCCGGGGCTCACCTCGACGATCTCGAAGCCGCGGTTGCGGTGGAACCGGATCAGCCCGGCCTCGCCCAGCCGGAGGAGGCCCTCCCGCACGGGGCTGCGGGAGACGTTCATGACGGAGGCCAGCTGCTGCACGGAGTACAGCCGCCCGGGCTCCATCTGCCCGGCCATGACGGCCCGCCGCACCGCCGTCATCACCTGGACGGCGAGCGAGCTCTGGGTCGTGGCGGTCACGGCGGGCAGGACGGGGGTGCCGGCGGCGGGCCGGTCGTCGGCCGCGGAGCCGGCAGGGGGACGGATGCGCCCGTTCACGGCGTCACGGTGAGCTTGAGGTCGCCGGGGCCGTGCGCCTCGGCCCGCTGCATGGCCTCGGGCAGCCGCTCGAGGGGCAGCTCGGGGCCCAGGCAGTGCTCCACGTCGATCTCGCCCTCGGAGATCCGGCGCAGCGCCTCGCGGAAGGACGTGAGTCCCGGCTCGGCCTGCGCCGCCACGGAGCACTGCAGCCGCAGGTTCTTGCGGAACGCCGTCCACAGCGGCATGTCCGTGGGCCCGTGCCGCTCCGGCAGGCCGAAGAAGCCCACCACGCCCCGGTGCGCCGCGAGGTCCACGGCCTGGTCGCGCAGCACATCGTGCCCCACGGCCTCGATGACGAGATCGGCGCCGCGCCCGCCGCTCACCGCGGCCACGACCTCGCCCAGGTCCTGCTCCGGCACGTGCACGGGGATGGCGCCGAGCCCCCGGGCGACCCCGAGCCGGCCGGGATCGAGGTCGGAGGCGACGACGTGCTCGAAGCCCAGCCGCCGGGCCTCCTCCACGAAGAACAGCCCCGCGGAGCCGGCGCCCATCACCACGCAGGTGTGCGCGCGCCGGGCGGGCGTCTCCACGGGCCAGAACTGGCGCATGGCGTACAGGCAGGTGCCGTACTGCTGGGCCATCATGAGCCGGCGCAGCTGCCGGGAGTCGGCGGGGTTGGTGCCGGCGGGCAGCTCGACGACGTGCCGGTCGTCCAGCAGCTGCAGCTCGGCGAAGCACCCGCCCATCTCCCCCTGCGGGACGGTGAGCACCAGCGCGCCCGGTGGAACGTGCTCCGACCGGGACTCCACCACCACCCCGACCCCCTCGTGGCCGGGATAGCCGGGGCGGCGGGGGCCCTCGGCGTGCAGCAGGCCGTGGAAGACCACGTGCAGGTCCGAGCCGCAGATCGAGGCGTGCAGCATCCGCACCACCAGCTGACCCGGCTCCGTGGCCCGCGGATCCGGCCAGTCCGTGACGGTGATCGTCCCCGTGGCGGGAACGTGGGACCCTCGCATGTGCGCCTCCTGCCGTCCGGCACGACGGGCACCGGGTGAGTGACATGCTACCGACCCTTCGGCTCGGCGTTCCCGCATGACAGGAGATGAAACGGGCTCCGGTGCGCCGTCAGGCGCCCAGTGCGAGCTGCAGGCCGAGCCCCAGCATGAGCGCCGCGAGCGCGCCGTCGAGCAGCCGCCAGGACGCGGGTGCCGCGAAGAACCGCTGCAGACGGGCGGCGCCCCACCCCAGACCCCCGAACCAGAGCGCGCTGGCGGTCATCGCCCCGCCGGCGAACCACCAGCGCAGCTGCTCGCCCTGGGCGTTCGCCAGCGATCCCATGACCAGGACGGTGTCCACGTAGACGTGGGGGTTGAGCCAGGTCAGGGCCAGCGCGGTGAGCGCCACCCGTCCGCGGCCGGGGAGCGCCGACCCGGCCGCCGCCAGCCCACCCGCGGGTCGCAGGGCCCGCCGGGCGGCCAGCAGCCCGTAGCCGAGCAGGAACGCCGCCCCGGCCCAGCGCAGGGCGGCCATCAGCCAGGGCGCCGCCTGCTCCAGGAGGGAGGTGCCGGCCACGGAGGCGGCGATGAGGACCAGGTCGGAGACCGTGCACAGCGCCACCACGGTGCCGACGAACTGGCGGCGCAGACCCTGCCGGAGGACGAAGGCGTTCTGCGCCCCGATGGCCACGATGAGGGCCAGGCCCGAGCCGAGGCCCAGCAGGGCCGCGCCGAGCACGGCGGCCGGGCTCACGCGCCGGCGCCCACGGCCTCGGCGGGGACGGCGAAGACCGGGCGCGGGGACTGCAGCCGTGCGGGGGCCGGCAGCTCCCGGCGCAGGACCCGGTCCCCGGGCTCGAGCTCGAGGGAGAACCCCGCGACGGCGTGGTGCACGTTCTCGCGCAGCACGGTCCGCTCCACGACCTGCTCGGGGCCGGGTGCCCCGTGCAGCAGGAGCACGGGCTCGCCCTCCTGCAGCTCCTGCTCGACGCGCGCCACCGCCGCCATCCAGGAGTTCTCCCGGATCCCCTCCGGGACGCGGAACGGGACGAGCACGGCGCCTCCGGCGGCCTCGTGCGTCCCCGGCGCCAGGACCCAGGCGCGCCGGCCGTGCGGCGGCTCCGCCGGGGGAGTGCGGGGCTGCGCGGGCTCCGGCCACACGTAGTCCAGCCCGGCGGCGTCGTCCGGGAACACGTCCCGGTAGAGCTCCTCGTCCTTGCTCAGCAGCTTGGAGCGGTGGGAGCGGTGGAACGCGTCGTCGCCCAGCCACGGGGGCGGCTGCGCCACGCCGTCGTCGGGATACCGGTCCCAGGCCTCCGGGGCGAACTCCCGGATCTGCCACGCGGTGCTGTCGGCGCCGCCGCGGGCGGTCCACTCGTCGACCATGGCCCGCCCGTAGGCCACCAGCGCGGGCACGTGGCCGGTCCACATGGCGGTGGCCGGGTGCCGGTACCAGCCGTAGCCGGGGACCGTGGCCGCGCGCAGCACCTGGAGGGCCTCCACCCGCTGCTTGCCGAGCCGCTTGCGGTCCAGGGCACGGGCGGAGCGGGCGAAGTCCGGGTAGGGGAGGAAGGTCTGCACCGCTCCAGTCTGCTACGGACCGGGCGGCGGCCACCACCGTGGCGCCCCGCGGACGGCTCCGTAGACTGGCGCCATGCCCCTGCCCCGCGCGCTGGAGCCCTTCCGGCTCGGCGAGTACCGTGTGCTCGCCCTCGCGATGTTCGTCAGCGTCTTCGGCGCGGGGATGTGGGCGGTGGCCCTGGTGAACCAGGTCCTCGAGCTGGACGGGACGGCCGTGGACCTGTCGGCCGTGACGGCCGTGGGGGCGCTGGGCATGCTCGCGGTCGTGCTCGTGGGCGGCATCGCGGCGGATCGCTTTCCGCTGGCGGCCCTGCTGCGCCTGGTCGAGACCGCGAACGCCCTCACGGCGGGGACGGTCGCGCTGCTCGCCCTGACCGGCGGGCTGCGGCTGTGGCACCTCGGCGCCGCGGCGTTCGTGTTCGGCGCCGGCATCGGCTTCTTCTACCCGGCGTACTCGGCCGCGCTGCCCCGGGTCCTGCCCGCCGATCAGCTGCTCGCCGCCAACGGGGTGGAGGGCACGGCGCGCCCGCTGCTGCAGCAGGCGGCCGGCCCGGCCGTGGCCGGTGTGCTCATCGGCATCCTGGCCCCCGGCGGTGCGGTCGCCCTGATCGCGGTGTGCCACCTCGCGGCGCTCGTGCTGCTGCTGCGCCTGCACGTGCCCGAGCGGGAGACGCCGCCCGCGGCGGGCCCGGCGGCCCGGGCGCCGGAGCCGTCCGGGGGCGTGGTCGCGTCCGTGCGGCACGACCTCATGGAGGGCGTGCGCCACACCGTGCGCACGCCGTGGCTGCTGTGGACGCTGCTGTGGGCGGTGTGCGCGGTCTTCCTGCTGCTCGGGCCCCTGGAGGTGCTCGTCCCCTTCCTCGTGCGGGACCGGCTGGGCGGGGACGCCGCCACCTTCGGCTACCTGCTGGCGTGCTACGGCGGGGCCAGTGCGCTGGCCTCGTTGGTGGTGGCCTCGCTGCCCCTGCCGCGGCGCTATCTCAGCTGGATGATCGGGCTCTGGGGGTTCGGGACGCTGCCCTTCGGCCTGGTGGCGACCACGGAGTCGTTCTGGGTCATGGCGGTGTGCCTCGCGTGCGTCGGCGCCGGGGACGGCGCGGGCATGGTGCTGTGGGGCACCCTGCTGCAGCGCCGCGTGCCGCGGCACCTGCTCGGCCGGATCTCGAGCCTCGACTTCTTCGTCTCCATCGCCCTCATGCCGGTGTCGATGGCGATCGCGGGCCCGGTCGCCCAGGTCGTGCCGCTGCCGGTGATCTTCTGGACCGTGGCCGTGCTGACCCCGGCGCTGGGGCTCGTGGCCCTGTGGGCCGGCCGGATGCGCCAGGACGAGCTGGCGCACCCGCTGGCAGGCTGAGCCGCCGCGGCGCTGCGGCCCCGCCGGCGTTCCGGGAACGTCGGCGAGGGCGTGCCGGTCGCGGTGTGCCGGTCAGTAGGCCTTCACGCGCTGCTCGACGACGAGGTGGATCAGGGCGAAGCGGCCCTGCTCGTCGATCGCCTCCAGGGCGGCCTCGAGCGCGCCGGGGATCTCGGTCTCGTGCTCCACGCGCACCCCGTACCCGCCGAAGGCCTGGGCCATGAGCGCGAAGTCGGGGTTGACCAGCTGGGTGCCCGAGACCCGGTGCGGGTAGTCGCGCTCCTGGTGGGTGCGGATCGTGCCGTACTCCTGGTTGTCCATCACGATCACCAGCGGGGTGGCCCCGTACTGGGCGGCGGTGGCCAGTTCCTGGCCGTTCATCAGGAACTCTCCGTCCCCGGCGATGGTCACCACCCGCCGCCCGGGGTAGCGCAGCGAGGCGGCCACCGCCGAGGGCACCGAGTAGCCCATCGAGCCGTTGCGGGCGGAGATCATCGAGGCGTAGCCGCGGGTGGGGAAGTACCGGTGGGCGAAGTTGGTGTGCTCCCCGGCGCCGAAGGTCACCATGGCGTCGGCGGGCAGACCGGCGACCAGGTGGGCCATCATCGTGTCCATCCGCGCCGGGGCCTGCGCCGGGGTCCGGTCGGTGACCATCGGGGCGGGGGCGGAGAACTCGACCTGGGCGGCGCGCAGGCGGGCGGTCCACTCCTTCCACACCGGCTTGGCCGGCAGGTCGATGCGCACCAGGTCTCGCACGAACACGTCCGGCTTCGCCACGATCTGGTAGGACACCGGCCCCGACCGGCCCCGCAGGGACGGGTCGATGGTGACCAGGAAGTTCTTCTTGTCCCAGTCCTGGCGGACCAGGAACCCGTTGGTGATCACGTCCCCGGGCACCGTGCCGACGAACACCAGCAGGTCGGTCTCCTCCAGCATCTGGAAGGTCGCGGCCGGGCGGCCGTAGCCGATCGGGCCCACGTAGGAGGGCGAGTCGAAGCCCACGGTGCCCTCGGTGCGCCACTCCGCGGCGGCCGGCAGGTGGTGCTCCTCCAGCCACGCCGTCAGCCCCGCCGCCCCGGCGTCGGTCCAGTCGTTGCCGCCGGTGACGAACAACGGCTTCTCCGCCGCCGAGAGCGCATCGCGCAGCGCCTTCCAGTCGTTGACCGTCATCCCGCCGGTGGCCACCGGGATCGGCGGGTGCAGGGCGGGATCGATCTGCGTGCGGATGATGTCCTCGGGCAGCCCGACCACCACCGGCCCGGGCCGGCCCGAGGCGGCGGCGAAGAACGCCTCGGCCACGATCTCGGAGGCCCGCTCGGCGTGGTCCAGGACCATCACCCGCTTGGCCCCGGAGTCGAACCAGGCGTGCGGGTCGAACTCCTGGAAGGCCTCCTTGTCCCGGTGCTCGAACGGGATCAGCCCCACGAACAGCACCATGGGGGTGGAGTCCTGCCAGGAGGTGTGCAGTCCCACGTGGGCGTTGGCCGCCCCGGGCCCGCGGGTGACCATCGCCACCCCCGGCACCGGGTTCATCTTCCCGTCGGCCTCGGCCATGTACGCCGCCCCGCCCTCGTGGCGGCACACCACCGTGGCGATCGGGGAGTCGTGCAGCCCGTCGAGCACGTCCAGGTAGGACTCGCCCGGCACCACATAGGCGCGTTCCACCCCGTGCGCCACGAGCGTGTCCACGATCACGTGGCCCGCCGACTTCCGGGCAGTGGTCTCAGCAGGGGATGCGGGATCCGCAGTGGTCTGGGTCAACGTGGTTCCTTTTCGCCGTTGAAAATGGAGCGGTGGGGCCGGGCGGGCCGGGACCGGTTTCGGGGGACGGCCGCGCACAGCTGTCCCGAAAATACCCGAAGTCGGCGGCGATGCGTGTCCGGGCGGTCACCGACGAGTAACGAAGGGTGCACACCTCCCGTCCGGCACCGTGCGGCGGATCGCAGAAGGGTGGTGCCCTCGAGGCGGGCGGACGACGGCGGTCCGCCTCCCCGGAGGGGGATACCTACCGCCGTCGTCCGCCGGAGCCGCGGTGCCGGCTCAGTCCTGCATGTCCTCCAGCTCGATGCCGGTGGTCTCCCGGACCATCTTGATCGTGAACACGAGGGAGACCAGGGCGAAGAGCGCGTACAGCCCGTAGGCGAGGCCGAGGGAGGCCTCGGCCAGCGGCGGGAAGGTCACGGTGACCAGGAAGTTCGCGACCCACTGCACGAAGCCGGCGACGGCCAGGGCCGCGCCGCGAATGGCGTTGGGGAACATCTCGCCGAGCAGCACCCACATCATGGGGCCCCAGGAGACGCCGAAGAACACCACGAAGAGGTTGGCGGCCACCAGGGCGACCGGCCCGGCGACGGGGCCGAGCACCGGGGCGCCGTCGACGACGTCGGCCGTGGCGAACAGGACGGCCAGGGTCGCCAGGGACAGGGTCATGCCCGTGGAGCCCACGAGCAGCAGCGGCCGGCGCCCGACCTTGTCGACCAGGGCGATCGCCACGACGGTCACGACGACGTTGGTGACGGAGGTGATCACGGTGATCGTGAACGAGTCGGCCTCGGTGAACCCCACCGACTGCCACAGCACGTTGGAGTAGTAGAAGATCACGTTGATGCCCACGAACTGCTGCAGCGCGGCCAGGCCGATGCCCACCCACACGATCGGCTTCAGGCCCGCCATGCGGCCGCGGAGGTCGGACATCCGGGGTTTGCGCTCGGAGTGGACGGACTGCTGGATGGCCTGGACGCGGTCGTTCGCGGAGACGATCCCCTGCAGGCCGGTCAGCACGTGGCGGGCGTCGTCGGCCCGCCCGGCGAGGACCAGGTACCGCGGGGACTCCGGGATGGCGAAGGCGCCGATCCCGTAGGTCACCGCGGGCACCGCCATCGCCAGGAACATCCAGCGCCAGGCCTCCAGCCCCAGCCAGAGCGGCTCGTCCGCGCCGCCGGCCCAGGCGGCCAGCAGGGCGTCGACCGTCAGGGAGACGAAGATGCCGAGCACGATGCCCAGCTGCTGGAGCGAGCCCAGGCGGCCGCGCACGGCGGCGGGGGCGACCTCCGCGATGTAGGCCGGGGCGATGACCGAGGCGACGCCCACCGCCACGCCGCCCACCACGCGCCAGAGGATGAACCACCCCAGGTGGTACGCCAGGCCGCAGCCGAGCGCGCTGAGCAGGAACATCACGGCGGCGATCTTCATGACGGGCACGCGGCCCAGCCGGTCGGCGATCCGGCCGCCGAAGAAGGCGCCCACCGCCGCGCCGAGCAGGGCCGAGGCCACGGTGGTGCCGAGCACGGCGGCGCCGATGTCGAACTCGGTCCGGATGGACGCGACGGCGCCGTTGATGACGGCGGAGTCGTAGCCGAAGAGGAAGCCGCCGAAGGCGGCGATGATGCTGATCTTGATGACGGCCGAGGTGTTGGGGTGCTCCGCGACCGGCGGGGTCGTGGCGTCTTGACTCATCGGACAGCTCCCTTGCTGGTGAGGATTCTCGGCGGGGGGCCGGGGCGCCGGCCCCCGCACCCCGGGACGCACGCACCGGCCGGCGTCGAGGGGATGGTGTGGTCCGCTCCACAGTAGAACTCGGCACACCGGATGTCCATTAGTCGAACACAGTGTTCCACCGTCCTGCTCAGCGGGCGGGTCCGGCCCCGGCCGGCAGCTCCGCGTGCTGCAGGGCCAGGATGACCGCGCCCGCCACGTGGGCCTGGATGCCGAGCCGGGCGGCCTCGATCCGCAGGTCCTGCACGCCGCCGCGGATCCCGTAGCGGGAGACGATCTCGCGCAGCGGGTCGAGCAGCAGGTCCCCGGCGCGGGAGATCTCCCCGCCGATGACCACGAGCTCGGGGTTGATGATGTTGCACAGGTTGGCCACGCTGGTGCCCAGCATCCGGCCCGTGTCGCCGATGACTCGGGCGCAGCCGACGTCCCCGGCGGCCGCGGCGGCGACGAGGTCGGGGATCGTGAGGTCCGGGCCGTGCGTGTCGGCCAGCAGCCGCGCGGTCTCCTCCGAGGAGACGTAGGTCTCCAGGCAGCCCCGGTTGCCGCACCGGCACACCCGGCCCCGCTCGTCGACGGTCGAGTGGCCGATCTCGCCCGCCGACCCCGTGGCGCCGCGGAAGAGGGCGCCGTTGAGGATGAGGCCCGAGCCCACGCCGTGGCCGATCTTGATGTAGGCCATGTTGCGCGCCCCCCGTCCGGCTCCCCACGCGTGCTCGCCCAGGGCCCCCGCGTTGGCGTCGTTCTCGACCACCACGGGCAGGCCGAGCCGCAGGCCGGCCTCCTCGCGCACGTCGATCCCGCTCCAGGCGGGCAGGATCGCGCTCGCACTGATCAGCCGGCCGTCCAGGTCGACGGGCGCCGGCAGGGTCAGGCCCGCGGCGAGCAGCTCCGGGCGGGCGGTGCCGAGGCCCTCCAACAGGTCGTCCAGGGCCCGCCCCGCGAGCTCGAGGTCGTCGGCGAAGCGGTGCCCCGCGGGCAGGTCGTGGCGCCGCTGGGCGTGGATCCGCTGGTTGAGGTCGGCGACCGCGACCGTGAGGTGCCGGTGCCCCACGTCGATGCCCACCACGTGCCCGGCCGACCCGCTGAAGCTGATCAGCTGGCCGCGGCGGCCCGCGTTGTCGGCCTCCATGACGAGCAGGCCGGCGCCGATGAGCTCGTGCACGATGTTGGACACCGTGGACGGCGCCAGGGCGGTGCGCCGGGAGATCTGGGCCTGCGTCAGGTGGCCGTTGCGGCGTACGGTGTCGAGCACGCGGCGCTGGTTGGCGTTGCGCAGGGATGTCTGCGAACCCGGCTTGGCGCGGGGCTCGACGGGCTCGGACATCGTCGTCCTCTTTCGCCGGTGAACATGTGCCGAAGCAAGATTCTATTCATCATTCATAGGTCGAAGACAGGGGGAGTCCTCCCCGGGCCGCACCGGCCGCCGCCCCGGGCGGTGGCGGCACCGCGCCGGTCTCCGGTGCTCAGGGCGCGGCGGCGGAGTCCGCGAGCAGGGCCCTCGTCCGGGCCACCTGGTCGCGGGAGGCCGCCACGAAGTGCTCGTCGCGGGTGACCACCGTGGGGACGGTGGCGTTGCCGTCGTTGAGCGACTCGACGAACGCCTGGGCGTCCCGGTCCTCCCAGATGTTCGTCCAGGTGGCGCGGTCGGCCTCCTCCGCCAGGCCACGCTCGAGCATGCCGCAGAACGGGCAGCCGGGCCGCCAGTAGATCGCGACCCCTCCCTGCGCGACGTGCTGCGCGGCCTCGGCGTGGGAGGCGGCCGGGCGGGCGCGGCGGGACGGGTCCTTCTTGAACACGGGTGCTCCATCGTCGGTCGGGTGGCACGGGGCCTCGTTGGCGGATCAGTCTAGTGCGGCACCCCCGGCACGTCATCGTCCCCCGAATGTGGGACATGCCGGCCGTCCCGGCCTCGGTGCCGACGACGTGCGGCGCCCTCCGCACGGAAAGCACCACAACCCCGCGGCGTTAATGATGAGGTGCAGTGCACGGCTGTTCCACGTGAAACGGAGGAACGACATGAACAACATCCTTTTGGGGTTGATCGAGTCGTCGCCGCCCGATGGCCGAGCGCGGGTCTGCCGACGAGCGCGCCGGCGCCCCACGCCCCTCGCACAGCTTCATGATTTGTCATCCTCTGTGTCCGGTCGGAGAAATCTGGGCGAAGACCCTTGTCAGGGGCCTGCCGAGCCGTCGTGCCCACGTGGTGTATGTCATGGTGGTCACCATGGCATTCCCGGCACAGCACTCTTCCCCCCGGCCGGTCCGCTCGACCTGGTCCCTGCCCCAGCTGCACCAGTGGGTGGTCGTCCCCTTCATCGTCGTGCTCGCCACGGCGACGGTGGGTCGGCTCCTGGTGTACTCGCCGGGCATCGCGGCCCGGGAGACCGAGGTCCTGCAGCAGCTCGACGTCGCACGCTCCGGCGCGCTCGACCTGACGGCCCTCGCCCTGCACCACGCCTTCTCCACCCCCGGGGCGCTCGCCGTCGTCGTCGCGCTCACCGCCTGGCTCGCCCGGAGCCGGCGGCGTCCCTGGGACGCGGCCGGCTTCGCCGTCACCGCGCTCTGCGGCTGGGGCGCGGTCGCCCTGGCCAAGGTGGCGGTCGGGCGGCCCCGCCCGGACGCCGCGGCGCTGGCCGAGCCGCTCGTCCTGGTGGACGGCATCACCTCGTTCCCCTCCGGGCACACCGGCGCCGCCCTGGCGATCGCGGCGGCCTTCTGCCTCGCGGTGCGCCGGTCCGGTCGGGCGCCGGCGGTCCTGGCCGCGGGTGTGGGGGTCGCGGCGCTCGTCGGCGTCTCCCGGCTCTACCTGGGGGTGCACTACCCGCTCGACGTCCTCGCCTCCTTCCCCGTCGCGTGGGCCGGGCTCGCCGTGGGCTGCGGACTGGCCAACCTGCTCGTGCCCGCGCTGGCCTACGGTTTCGGCTGGCAGCAGGAGGGCGCGGGGTGGGACGCCGTCGAGCCGGCGCCGGCGGCGCAGCCGGCGCCCGAGGAGGAGTCCCGTCCGGTGACGAACCGGATCCCCGTGGTCGCACGCCGCTCCGACCACCACGCCGCCTGAACGGGCGCGCCGGGGAGCGGCCGGGTCAGGGTCGGATCCGCCGGTGGGCGGGCCACCAGATGACCCGCCCGAGGTCGTAGGTCAGGGCGGGCACCAGCAGCGAGCGGACGACCAGCGCGTCCAGCAGCACCCCGAACGCCACGATGAACGCCAGCTGCACCAGGAACATGATCGGGATGACGGCCAGGGCCGCGAAGGTCGCCGCGAGCACGATCCCGGCGGAGGTGATCACCCCGCCCGTGAGGGTCAGGCCCCGCAGGATGCCGGCCCGGGTGCCGTGGCCCAGGGACTCCTCCCGCACCCGGGACATCAGGAAGATGTTGTAGTCGATGCCCAGGGCCACGAGGAACACGAAGCCGAACAGCGGCACGGAGGGGTCGGCACCGGGCAGTCCCAGGACGTGCTCGAACACCAGGGCGGAGACGCCCAGGGCGGAGAAGTACGAGACCACGGTCGTGAGGATGAGCAGCACGGGGGCCAGGACGGAGCGCAGCAGCAGCATGAGGATCAGCGTGATCACCACGAGGATCACCGGGATGATCAGCGTGCGGTCGGCGATCGACGTCTCGTTGGTGTCCAGGTTCGTCGCGGTCGTCCCGCCCACCAGGATCTCCTCGTCCACCGCGGACAGGTTCTCCCGCAGCTCCCGGACGGTCCGCTCGGCGGCGGGGGAGTCCGCGGCGTCGGCCAGGGTCGCCTGCAGCTGGTAGAGGCCCTCCGCCTCGGTCGGCTCCACGCCGGCGAACGGGCCGACCGGCGGGGCCGCGCCCTCCCCCAGGGGCAGGGTGCCGGAGGGCGAGTCGTCGGCGACGGCGGCCACGTCGGCGACGCCCTCGGTGTCCTCCACCGCAGCGACCGCGGCGTCCAGGGAGCCGGTGGGCACCAGCACGACCGCCGGGCTGCCGGAGCCGCCGGGGAAGTGCTCCGCGAGGGCCTCCTGGCCGTCCCGGGCCTGCGACTCCCCGAGCACCAGCTCGCTCTGCTCCACGCCCGTGGCCTGGAACTGGGTGCTGAAGCCGGCCAGCACCAGCAGCACCGCCGTGGTCACGACCCAGATCACCCGCGGGGCGCGGGCCACGAAGCGGGCCACGGCCGCCCACAGGCCCCGCCCCTCCACGGTCGGACGGCGGCCGGCCCCGTGGCCGACCACGCGCACCCGCTCGACCCCGGAGGCGTCGAAGCGGGGCCGGAACGGCCAGAAGGCGCCCCGCCCGGTGGCGTAGAGCACCGCGGGCAGGAAGCTCAGGGCCGCCAGGATCGACATCAGGATGCCCACCGAGGCCACCGGGCCGAGCGCCTGGTTGGAGGCGAGGTCGGACAGCAGCAGACACAGCAGGCCGGCGACGACCGTGGCGCCGGAGGCGACGATCGGCTCGACGGACCCCCTGAGCGCCGCCCGGGTCGCCTCGGCCCGGCCGCGGTGGTGCAGCAGCGCGTCGCGGTACCGGGCCGTGTACAGCAGGGAGTAGTCGGTGGCCGCGCCCACCACGAGGATGAACAGGATGCCCTGCACCTGGCCGCTGATGGTCACGAGGTCGTTGGCGGCCAGCCAGTAGACGACGAGGATCGCGGCGCTCAGCGCGAAGACCGAGGTCAGCAGGACGAGGACGGGCAGGACGGGGGAGCGGTAGACCACCAGGAGGATCACGAAGACCACGGCCAGCGCCACGCCCAGCAGCAGGCCGTCGATGCCCTCGAAACCGGCCACCAGGTCCGCGGTGAACCCGGCGGGGCCGGTGACGTAGGCCTCCAGGCCGTCCGGGCGGTCCTGCGCGAACCGCTCCGAGAGCGCCTCGACGTCCTCGACGACCTCGCCGTCCGGCAGCGGCACCACGACCTGGAGGGCCTCGCCGTCCTCGGCGGGAAGGGGAGGGGACGGGCGCCCCTCCACCGGCCCGCTGTCCTGGACGGAGGCCACGGTCTCCTCCGCCCACGCGCGGTCCGCCGGCTCCAGGCCGCCCTCGCGCACGAGGAGCACGATCGCGGGGATCGCGTCCGAGTCCCGGAACTCGCCCTGCAGGTCCGTGACGCGGGTGGACTCGGTGGACTCCGGCAGGAAGCTGGACTGGTCGTTCGTGGAGACCTCGGAGATCTTGCCGAAGTACGGCCCGCCGACCCCGGCCACGGCCAGCCACCCCACGATGAGCAGCGCCGGCAGGAGCACGCGCAGCAGCGCTGCCCCGCGGGAACGCCGCGGCGACCGGGGCTCACCGCACCAGGGGGCAGGTCGGGACCGGGTGGGGGCCGAGGAGGGCATGGCGGGCCTTTCGGAAGCGGCGGGAGCGGTCCCGGCGGCATCGGGACCGGGCCCGGGCTCGGCGACCGCCGGATCCGGGTCCGGCACCAGCCTAATATTTCGAAAACAGAAATAAAACGTGGGGCTCAGTCGTAGACGGCCTTCACGCTCAGCACCGGGCAGGGGCTCTCGAGCAGGACGCGCTGGGCGGTGCTGGCCGTGATGATCTTGCCCACGGGGGAGCGGCGGCGGATGCCGAGCACGATGAGCTCGGCCTCCCGCTCCCGGGCGGTGTCGAGGATGACGTCCGCGGGGTCGCTGTCGTGGTCGGGCTCCCGCAGCTCGTAGCGCAGCCCGGAGCGGGCGAGCTTCTCCCGCTCCACGTCGATGTCGGCCCCCACCTCCGGCGGCTGGTGGCGCTTCGGCCGCGGCTGGACCACCACCAGATCGGTGCCACGGCGCTCGGCCTCCCGGATCGCGGCGTCCAGCGCGGCGTGTCCGGGGGCGGTGGGCATGTATCCGACGACGACGGTCACGGTCTCTCCTCGGTCAGGGCCGCCCCGAACGGGCGGACCGGGTCACAGGGTGCGGTGCGGGTCCCCGCCCTCGGGGTCGTCCTCCAGCCGGGCCAGGTCCTCGGGGTGCTCGAAGCGCACCTTGCGGCCGAGGAACAGCCGGTCGTAGACGAAGTTGACGATCCACAGCCCCAGGCCGATCAGCAGCAGGACCACCGCGATCTGGTACTCGATGGGGTCCTGCGCCCACGGCCCCACGAGGTAGGCGCAGGTGATCGCGCCCAGGTACGGGAGCGCCCGCGGCGCGTGGAAGTGCTCGTGCGTGGGGCCGTGGTCCCTGCGCAGGACGATCGCCGCGATGTTGACGATGGTGAACACTCCGAGGAGCAGCAGCGCGGTGGTGCCGCCGAGGGCGCTCGCCGTCCCGCTGCCGAGGAGCTTGTTGATCGTGATGATCAGGCCCATGGCGAGCAGGGTGGTGAACACGATCGCGGACCACGGGGTCCGGCGCCCGTGCAGCACGTGTCCCAGGAAGGGCGGCAGCACGCCCTGCCGCGCCATGCCGTAGAGCAGGCGGGAGGCCATGAGCATGTTGATCAGCGCGGTGTTGGCCACGGCGAAGATCGTCAGGAACGGGTAGATGACGTCGATCGGGATGTTGGGGGCCCCGATCCGGACCATGTCCAGCAGCGGCGTGGTCGACTCCCCCAGCACGCCGATGGGCACGACCGCCACGGTGAAGACCGAGACCAGCAGGTAGACGGCGCCCGTGACGCCCAGGCCGAAGAGCATCACGCGGGGGAAGTCGCGGCTGGGGTTCTTGGTCTCCTCGACCATGTTCACGGAGTCCTCGAACCCCACGAAGGAGAAGAACGCGAGCGAGGTGACGGCGGTCAGCGCCAGGAAGATGCCCTTGTCCTCGGAGGTCTCGAAGATCATGGTGCGGCTGAAGTCCGCCTTGCCCTGGAAGGACGCCCAGAACCCGACGAGGATCACGATGAGCAGACCGGTGAGCTCGATCGAGGTGAGGACCACGTTGAAGACCAGACCCTCGGTCACGCCGCGGATGTTGATCGCGGCGAGGATCGCGATGAAGGTCACGGCGATCACGGTGATCCCGGTCGTGCCCACCTCCAGGCCGAAGCCCCGGGCGAAGTTGGACGCCACGGCGGAGGCCGCGGTGGACGCCGAGGTCAGTCCCGAGCTGAGCACGGCGAAGGTCACCAGGAACGTGATGAAGTGGATGCCGAAGGCCTTGTGCGTGTACAGGGCGGCCCCGGAGGCCCCGGGGTACTTGGTCACCAGCTCCAGGTAGGAGAACGCGGTGATGGTCGCCACCACGAAGGCCACGAGGATCGGGGCCCAGGCGGCGCCGCCGATCTCCCCGGCGATGTTGCCGGTCAGGGCGTACACGCCGGTGCCGAGGATGTCCCCCACGATGAACAGCAGCAGCAGCCCCGGGCCCATCACCCGTTTGAGCTCCGGCTGCGGACGGGACCGGGTCTGGGAATCGGCGGACTGGGCCATCGGGTGCCTCGAATCGGTCGTGCCCGGCGCACGCCCGGCCGGACGGTGGTCTGAGCACAGACTATGCCACGACCCGGGGCGCGGCGCAGGGGTGACGCGGGGCCCAGGGCGCCCCGGTCGGGTGAGGACCCGGCCGGGGCGCCCAGCGGGTCGGGGCCCGCTGCGGATCGAACCCGCTCAGCGCACCCCGCGCATCAGGCGGCGGATCCAGGGGGAGAGCACCAGCAGGGCCGCGCCGATCACGATCGTCACCGCGCCGAGGGCGCCGAAGTAGGCGGCCTCCGACTGCTCGCTGTAGTACCCGGCCAGGGAGCCGGACAGGGCGGTGCCCAGCGCCACGGAGAGGTAGAACAGGGAAACCATCAGCACCGGGTAGGCGTGGGGAGCCAGCCGGGTGGACAGGGACAGGCCGACCGGGGAGACCAGCAGCTCGCCGAGGGTGGCGACGAGCAGGATCAGCGCGGCCCACAGCACCGGCACGGAGGACACCCCGACCATCGGCAGGAAGATCAGGAACGCGGACCCCATCAGGATGATCCCGAGACCGAACTTGGCGGGGGTCGACGGCTGGCGGTCGCCCAGGCGCGTCCACAGCACCGCGAACACCGGGGCGAGCAGGATGATGAAGAACGGGTTGAAGGACTGCACCCAGGAGATCGGCATGGTCCAGTCGCCCAGGGCCCGGTCGAGCCGGGTGTCGGAGTAGATGGTGATCACGGTGAACTGCTGCTGGAACAGCGCCCAGAAGGCGGCCGAGCCGATGAACATCGGGATGAACGACCGCACGCGGGAGCGCTCGTCGTCGTCGAGCTTGGCGCTGGTGAGCAGGAGCACGAACAGGGCCACGGCCGCCAGCACGGTCACGACCACCACGACGTCCGCGAGGTTGCCCGCGGTGAGCAGGCCCGTGAGCACGGACGCCGCGACCACGGCGAGCGCGGCGAGCGCGACGCCGATCCACCGGCCGTACTGGCTGCGGGGCAGGGGGTTGGGCACGTGGTGGACCTCGCCGGGCAGCCGGCGCCGGCCCAGCGCGTACTGGGTGAGCCCGAACGCCATGCCGATCGCGGCGAGGCCGAAGCCCAGGTGGAAGCCCCACGTCTGCTGGGCGAGGCCGGTGAGCAGCGGGCCGGTCAGGCCGCCGATGTTCACGCCCATGTAGAAGATCGAGAACCCGGCGTCCCGGCGGGGGTCCCGGCGCTCGTAGAGGGAGCCCACGAGGTTCGTGATCGTGGCCTTGAGCCCGCCCGAGCCGACGGCGATGAGAACCAGCCCGATCGCCAGGCCGGCGACCGCGGGGAGGAGGGCCAGCGAGATGTGCCCGGCCATGATGAGCACGCCGCTGACGAACATGGTGCGCTCGGAGCCCAGGAGCCGGTCGGCCACCCACCCGCCGAGGATGGCGAACAGGTAGACGGCGCCGCCGTATGCGCCCACGATGCCGGCGGCGGTGGACTGGTCGATGCCCAGTCCGCCCTCGGTCGTGGCGAAGTACATGTAGAGCAGGACGATGCCCTGCATGCCGTAGAAGGAGAAGCGCTCCCACAGCTCCACGCTGAACAGGTTCGCCAGCATGCGGGGCTGTCCGAAGAAGGTCTTTCCCTCGGGGCGCGGCAGGTCCGCGCCCGGGATGTTGTCGGGGGTGCCCTGCGGGGCGGCACTGGTGGTGCCGTCGCCCGCCCGGGAGGTGTCGTGTTCCATGATGACCATGGTTCACCCGTCGGCCGGGTCCGCACCAATCGGCGGCCGGGACGGGCGGGCCCGGCCGCCGTGCAACGGTTCCGTCACGGGACGTTCCGCGGCCCCGCCGCCGGGCTAGCGTGGGGACCGGCCGGACGAGGGGCGCGGCGAGGAGGCAGGACGTGGGGACAGAGCGCGACGAGGACAGCGGTCGGGACGGCTCCGGCTGGGCCGGGCACGTGTACGTGGGCGTCAGCGTGGACGGGTACATCGCCCGCCCGGACGGCGACCTGGCCTGGCTCGAGAGCCGCGGGGCCGCCGCCGCGGAGGCGGGGGCCGGGGACCTGGGCTACGAGGCGTTCATGGCCGGGATCGACGCCGTGGTCCTCGGCCGCGTCACCTACGAGCAGGTCCTGGGGTTCGGGGACTGGCCCTACGGCGAGCGTCCCGTCGTGGTGCTCGGCTCCGGCAGCTCGAAGACGAAGACGAAGACGAAGGCGGAGGCGGAGGCGGGGGCGCCGGTGCGGTGGGCGGCGTCCGTGCCGAGGGCGGTCGAGCTGCTCGACGCCGTGGGCGCCCGCCACGTCTACGTGGACGGCGGCGCCACGATCCGCTCGTTCCTCGACGCCGGCCGGATCGCCGACCTCGTGCTGACCCGCGTGCCGGTGCTGCTGCGGGAGGGCATCGCCCCGTTCGCGGGGGCGGGCACGGACGTCCCGCTGGAGCTGGTGGACGTGCGGTCCTTCCCGGGCGGACTGGTCCAGGAGACCTACCGCGTGGCCGACCCGCACCGGGCAGGACGGCGCCCGCACCGGTGAGCACCGGTGCGGGCGGCCGTCAGGGGCGGGGGACCGTGCCCGGACGGCGAGGGCTCAGTTGAAGTCCTTCGGGTCCGAGCCGATGCGCCCGCCGTTGTCGAGGCCGTTGATGGCCTCGACGTCCTCGGCGTCGAGCTGCACGTCGAGGGCCGCGAAGTTCTCGCGGATCCGCTCGGGGGTCACGGTCTTGGGGAAGACCACGTTCCCGATCGCCAGGTGCCAGGCGATGATGACCTGACCCGGGGTCGCGCCGTGCTTGCGGGCGATCGCGGCGATGGCCGGGTCCTCCAGGAGGTCCCCGCCCTGGCCCAGGGGGGACCACGCCTCGGTGAGGATGCCGTGGGAGGCGTTGAAGTCCCGCAGCGCGGCCTGGTTGAAGTAGGGGTGCAGCTCCACCTGGTTCACCACCGGGACCACGCCGGTGGCGTCGATGATCTCCTGCAGCTCCTCCCGGGGGAAGTTGGAGACGCCGATCGAGCGGGCCTTGCCGCTGTCGCGGATCTGTCGGAAGGCCTTCCAGGTCTCCAGGTACTTCCCGCGCTTCGGCGTGGGCCAGTGGATGAGGTACAGGTCCACGTACTTCAGGCCGAGGCGCTCCAGGGAGGCGTCGATCGCCTTCAGCGCGGAGTCGTGGCCGTGGTCGTCGTTCCACAGCTTGGTGGTCACGAAGATCTCCTCGCGCGGGATGCCGCTGCCGGCGATGGCCCGGCCCACGCCCTCCTCGTTGCCGTAGATCATGGCGGTGTCGATGTGCCGGTAGCCGGCCGCCAGGGCCTGGCCCACCACGTCCTCGGCGATGTCGGCGTCGACCTGCCAGACACCGTAGCCGAGCTGCGGGATGGTGCGGCCGTCGTGCAGGGGCAGGGTGGGGGACTGCGTCATGGACTGGGTCATGGACCGTGCCTTTCGTGGGGAGCCAGCCGGTGGCTGGACGGGGTTGGCCCCGGGACTCGATCCCGGAGCCGGTGTCCGTCGTTCAGTCTGTGGCCGCCGGGAGCCCGTGACAAGGACAGCAGGCTGCTTTCCGCTCTCAGCTGTCGCCGTTCCCGGGTCGGTGCCCGGCTTTCGGCGCACCGTCGCGGGTGCTCACCGGGGCGGTGCGGGACGGATCCCTCCGGACAGAGGGTCCGGCCGGAGCTCCGGCAGGAGGCGGGGCAGCGCCTCGGCGGAGCGGGCCCGCACGGCCCAGTCGGCGTGCGGCGTGAGGGCCGTGTCCTCGGGATTGACCTCCACCACGGGGATCCCGCGGCCGGCGGCCACCAGCAGGAGGGAGGCCGCGGGCTGCACCAGCCCCGAGGTGCCCACCACGAGCACCAGGTCGGCCTCCGCCACGGCCTCGGCGCCGCGCTCCAGGGCGCCCTCGGGCAGCGGCTCCCCGAACCACACGACCGCGGGCCGGACGGCTCCGCCGCACGCCGGGCACACCGGCGGGCGCGCACGGACGGGCTCCTCCGGGTCCGCCGGGTGCTCGGGGGACAGGCCGGGGACGAGGGTCTCGGGGACGGCGGTGCCGCACGCCGAGCAGCGGAAGGCGAACAGGCTGCCGTGCAGGTGGGCGAGGACCTCCGACCCGGCCCGCTCGTGGAGGTCGTCCACGTTCTGGGTGACCACCTGCACGCGGGCCCGCCCGGCCCACCGGGCGATCGCCCGGTGCCCGGGGTTGGGGTGCAGCCGGCGCAGCTGCCGCGCCCGCCACAGGTACCAGGACCACACGAGCTCCGGGTCGGCGTCCCAGGCCTCGGGCGTGGCCAGCTCCTCCGGGGACCACCGGGCCCACAGCCCCGTCCCGGCGTCGCGGAACGTGGGCACTCCGCTCTCCGCCGACATGCCGGCGCCGGAGAGCACGGTGACCGTGCGGGCGGACCGGGCGAGGTCGAGCAGGTCGGGATCCAGGGCGTCCATGCCGCCCACGGTATACGCGCGGGGCCGCCCGGGCCACGGTCCGCCCCGCGGCCGGCCGCGACCCTGGGTGCGGGCCGGGAATCGCGCGCGCGCGTTGGTCGATCCGCGCGCGCGCGTGATGGAATGGAACCCATGAAGTTCAACGTCCAGCGCGTTCTCACCCCGGCCTACCTGACCTCCGTCGCCCTCATCGTGATCGGAGTGCTCCTCGGCCTGGCGTGGTACCCCGTCGCGGCGTGGGTGTTCGTGCTCCTCGGCCTCGCGCTCAACGCGATGGCCGTGTCCGTCACCGAGATCCACGACGGCCCTCGCGCGGCCGGCCAGCGCCCGTCCCTGTCCTCGCGGCTGCCCCGCACCCGGCGCCCCGCCGACGAGCTCGGCGAGGAGTCCGTCGACGAGTTCGGCGACGAGCTCGCCGACGACCCGGTCGGTGCGACGGGCAGCGCCCCGGCGGGCCGTTCCACGGGAGTCCCGGGCCGGACGCCCGTCGAGCCGGAGGCCGAGACGGCTGCGACCCCCACGGTGCCGCACACCGGCTCCCGGGCGCTCCGCCACCCGCGCTGACGCCCTGCCGCCGGGGTCCCGCCGTGTATCCTCCGACGCAGCACCGCGGGTCCGCGGAGTGCACCGAGGGGGTCCCCGACCCCGGGGAGGACCGCCGGCCATGACCGCACACGTCCGGAGCGTCAACGTCGGCCGGGCCGAGGAGAACCCCGCCCGGTCCTCCCTGCCCACGGGGATCCGCAAGCGCCCGGTGGCGGGACCCGTGGAGGTCCGCGAGCCGGGCCCGCGCCAGGGCGGTCTGGGCTCCGGGGTGGCCGGGGACTTCATCGGCAACAGCACCTACCACGGCGGCACGGACCAGGCGGTCTACGCGTTCGCTCGCGAGGAGCTGGACTTCTGGGCGGGAGAGCTGGGCCGGGAGCTGCCGGACGGCTCCTTCGGCGAGAACCTCACGCTCTCCGGCGTCGACGTGGACGGCGCCCGGCTGGGCGAGGTCTGGCGGATCGGGGACGTGGTGCTGCAGGTGACCGACGCCCGCATCCCGTGCGGCACGTTCCGCGGGGTCATGCAGGTGCGCGGGTGGCTGCGGCGGTTCACGGAGCGGGGCCGTTCGGGGGCCTATCTCAAGGTGCTCGCGCCGGGCACGGTCCAGGCCGGGCAGGCGGTCGACCTGGTCCGCCGGCCCGGGCACGGGGTGGGGGTGACGGACGCCTTCCGCGCCCAGACCACCGAGCGGGAGCGCCTCCCGGAGCTGCTGCGGGCGGGGGAGGACCTCTGCGAGCAGCTGCGTCGGAGGATCGAGAAGGAGCGCCGCGCGGAGGCCCGCCGGGCGCAGCGGGAGGGCGTCAGTTGAGGGCGGCGCCCCGGTAGACCTGCTCGACCTGCGCCTCGGAGAGCCGCGTGTCGATCACCGCGGTGCCCTCGGGGTCGTCGCGCAGGAAGCGCACCGGCCCGTGCGAGCCGACCTCCAGGAGCAGGGCCGCGTCGGCGTCGTAGACCGCCTCCACCACCGTGCGGAACCGGGAGCCGCGGACGGGGTTGACGGACAGCTCGAGGCGGGCACGCACCCGCCCGCCGTCCTCGGGGGTCTGCGCCCCGGCACCGTCCTGCGCCGCGACGGGCTCCAGGGTCAGCTCCCGCACCACGCCCACGCCGTGGTCCACCACGTGGGCCAGGCGGGTGCCGAGCCGGCCCTGGGCCGCGGTGAAGGCGCGGCGCAGCCGGGACGTCCACCACAGCGCGGTGGCCACGAGGAGCGCGGCGATCAGCGCGAGCGGCCACACGGACCCGGAGCGGGACCACTGCTGCCACAGCAGGACCACGGCCAGTGCGGTCAGCAGCGGGACCACGAGCAGCATCGAGGTGCCCAGCCGCTCGCCCCACGACGGGCGGTCGGAGGTGCCGTCCTCGCCGTGCGCGGTGCGCAGGCGCTTCATCACCTGGACGTCGAAGTCGCGATCGTCCGCGGGAACGGGCCGGGGCCAGGTGCCGAGGGAGTCCATGGTCCCCATTATGGGGCGCGGGCGGTGCGGGGCCGGCGGCGGGGTGCCGGCTCGTAGAATCGTGCCCATGACCGAGACCCGATGGCTGTCCCCCGAGGAGCGCGAGGCCTGGCTGGCGCTCGTGTCCATCATGTTCACCCTGCCCGGCAGCATCGAGTCCCAGTTGCAGGCCGAGGCCGACCTCAGCCTCGCCGAGTACCTCGTCCTGGCGATGCTCTCCGAGGCCCCGGACCGGCGGCGGCGGATGTCGGACCTGGCCACGGCCACCAACACCTCGCAGTCCCGGCTGTCGCGGATCGTGGCGCGCCTCGAGCGCGACGACCTCGTGGTGCGCACGGGCGACGAGAAGGACAAGCGCGTGGTGCTCGCGGAGATCACCGACCGCGGCATGGAGAAGGTCGAGCAGGTGGCGCCGGGTCACGTGGCCCACGTCCGCCGCACGGTGATCGACCGGCTCACCCCCGTCCAGGTCCAGCAGCTCGCCCTGATCGGGCGCCTCGTCGAGGACGACGCGCAGGGCCCCACGGCCCGCGGCATGGCCGCCGACCAGCTGTGACGCACCGGCACGCCCCTCATGAAATTTGACTGGGAAAGTATTTCTGTCTAGGGTCGTGACATGTCCACGACGCACGCGCCCGAGCGCGCCACCGCCCCCGCACCTCGGTCCCGGCCGCCGGCCCCACCCTCGGGCTGACCGTGCTGCGGGTCGTCCTCGGCCTCACGTTCCTGCTCCACGGCTGGCAGAAGGTCGGCGAGTGGACCCTCGCCGGCACCCGGGCGGCGTTCGCGCAGATGGGCGTGCCGCTGGCCGAGGTCGCCGCGCCGGCCGTCGCCGTGCTCGAGCTCGCCGGCGGGGCGCTGCTGGTCCTCGGCCTGGGCACCCGGGTGGTGGCCGCCCTTCTGACCCTCACCATGCTCGGGGCCCTCGTCCTCGTGCACCTGCCGGCCGGCTTCTTCGCGGCCGACGGCGGGATCGAGTTCGTCCTGGTGCTCGCCGCGGGCACGCTGCTCCTGGCCCTCACCGGGGCCGGCCGCTGGTCGGTGGACCACGTGCTCGCCGCGAAGCGCCGGGCCGCCGCCCGCGCCTGATCCACCGCCGACACCGCCCGCACCGCCGCGGCGGTGTCGGCGCGGGGGCGTAAAATCGGTCCGGCGCGGCGCGCACCACCACGGCGCCGGGCCGGTTCCAGCGCGGGCGATCCCCGCAGATCGGGGGCTCACCCATGAGCATGCAGAACTCGCCGTACATGGTCCTGTGGCGGACGGTCCAGGGCCAGGACGTCAAGGACCGCCGGATCAACCGGGAGACCCTGCGGCGCATCGTGGCCTTCGCCCGCCCGCACCGCTCCCCGCTCACGGTGTTCCTGGTGATCTCGGTGCTCACGGCCCTGCTGGGCGTGGTCACCCCCGTCCTGGCGGGCGACGTGGTCAACGCCATCACCGGCGGCGACGACGTCTCCGTGGTCGTGCGGCTCGCCGTGGCCATCGCCGCGGTGGCGGTGCTCGACGCCGCGCTGGGCATCGTCAACCGCTGGCTCTCCTCCCGGATCGGGGAGGGGCTGATCCTCGACCTGCGCACGGCGGTCTACGAGCACGTGCAGCGGATGCCGATCGCCTTCTTCACCCGCACCCGCACCGGGGCCCTCGTCTCCCGGCTCAACAACGACGTGATCGGCGCGCAGCGGGCGTTCTCCAACACCCTCTCCGGCGTGGTCAGCAACATCGTCTCGCTGCTGCTCACCGTCGTCGTCATGGTCACGATCTCGTGGCAGGTCACGGCCCTGTCCATGCTGCTGCTGCCCATCTTCCTGGTCCCGGCCCGCGCCATGGGCGGGCGCCTGGCCCGGCTCCAGCGGGAGGCGGCCCAGCACAACGCGTCCATGTCCACGCAGATGACCGAGCGGTTCTCCGCCGGCGGCGCCACCCTCGTCAAGCTCTTCGGCCGGCCGGAGGCCGAGGCGGCCGAGTTCGCCCGCCGGGCCGGCCGCGTGCGGGACATCGGCGTGCGGGTGGCGATGCTGCAGACCGTCTTCGTCACCGCGCTCACCCTGGTCTCCGCGCTGGCCCTCGCGCTGGTCTACGGGCTGGGCGGCGCGCAGGCCATCCTCGGGAACCTGGACGCCGGCGACGTCGTGACCCTCGCCCTGCTCCTCACCCGGCTCTACGCCCCGCTGACCATGCTCGCCAACGCCCGGATGGACATCATGAGCGCCGTGGTCAGCTTCGAGCGCGTCTTCGAGATCCTGGACCTCGTGCCCCTGATCCAGGAGCGGCCCGGGGCGCGGGCCCTGCCCCCCGGCCCGGCGTCCGTGGAGTTCGACGACGTCCGCTTCGCCTACCCCTCCGCCGAGGAGGTCTCCCTGGCCTCGCTCGAGGACGTCGCCGTGCTCGACTCCCGGGGCGGCGAGGAGGTGCTGCACGGGGTGGGCTTCACGGTGCTGCCCGGGCAGACCGTCGCCCTCGTGGGCTCCTCGGGCGCGGGCAAGTCCACCATCGCCCAGCTCGTGGCCCGGCTCTACGACGTCACCTCCGGGGCCGTGCGGATCGGCGGCACGGACGTGCGGGACGTGACCTTCGCGTCGCTGCGGGAGACCATCGGGATGGTCACCCAGGACGGGCACCTGTTCCACGAGTCGATCCGGGAGAACCTCGTGCTCGTGCGCCCCGAGGCCACGGAGGAGCAGCTGTGGGACGCCCTGGCCAGGGCCCGGATGGAGCACGTGATCCGGGCCCTGCCGGACGGGCTGGACACCGTGGTCGGCGAGCGCGGCTACCGGCTCTCCGGCGGTGAGCGCCAGCGGCTGACGATCGCACGCCTGTTGCTGGCCGCCCCGCGCGTGGTCATCCTCGACGAGGCGACCTCCGCGCTGGACTCCACCAACGAGGCCCACGTGCAGGCCGCGCTGGGCGAGGCGATGGAGGGGCGCACGGCGCTGGTCATCGCCCACCGGCTCTCGACCATCCGCTCCGCCGACCAGATCCTGGTGGTGGAGGACGGCCGGATCGTGGAGCGCGGCCGGCACGCCGAGCTGCTGGCGTCGGGCGGGCGCTACGCCGAGCTGTACGAGACCCAGTTCGCGGACCAGGAGGTCTGACCGGTGGCCCACGACGTCCTGGCGCGCCTCGGGGTGGACGCCCCGGGCGCGCTGGCGGTGGTGCTCTCGGCCGTGGGCATCTACCTGGCGTTCCTGCTCATGGTGCGCGTGCTCGGACAGCGCGTGCTCTCCCGGCTGTCGACCTTCGACGCGGTCGTGGCGGTGATGCTCGGGGCCGTGGCCGGGCGCGCGGTGCTGGGGGACACGCCCACCCTCGCCGCGGCGGTGCTCGGGCTCGGCACGCTCTTCGCCCTGGAGGCCGGGTTCGGCCGGCTCCGCTCCGGGATCCGGGCGTCCGCGCTGATGAACAGCCGGGCCGTGCTGCTGATGGCCGGCGACCGGGTGCTGGAGGCCAACCTGCGGCGGGTCCACGTGGTGGAGCCCGAGCTCCACGGCGCCCTGCGGATGGCGGGCGTGCGCCATCCCGGCGAGATCGCGTGCGTGGTCTTCGAGGCCTCGGGCACGATCAGCGTGCTCCGGCGCGGCGCACCGGTGGACCCCCGGCTCCTGGAGGGCGTGCGGGACGGGCACCTGGTGCCGCGGGAGCTGCTGGCGGTCAGTCCTCCGGATCCCACTCCTGGCCGTCCGCCAGGGCGTTGAGCTCGTAGGCGGTCCTGCCGTCGAGGGACTCGCGCAGGATGTCCGCGTGTCCGGCGTGCCGGGCGTTCTCCTCGACCATGTGCAGCGCCACCCACCGGGCGGGCCAGGTCCCCAGGTCCTGCGGGAACCACGGGGCGTCCGGGACGGGGATGCGGGCCTCGAGGTCCGCCGTCCGCAGGCCGCTCTCCATGCGGTCGGCCAGGGTGCGCAGCGCCGCGCCCAGCGACTCGGCGGTGTCGTCCGGGCGCACGGCCTCCGGCAGGACGGCACCGGCCGCGTGGTCGGCCGGGTCGTGCGGCTCGTCCGGCGTCCGGCCGGGGTCGGTGAGCACGGCGAACAGACCGTGCTCCCCGATGAACAGCACGTGCCGGGCCAGCGCGCCCAGGCTCATGGCGCTGGCGGACGGGGTCGCCCGCAGTTGTGCGGCGTCGAGGCCCTGCAGGGTGGTGGCGATCTGGCGGACCTGCTGGCCCGCGAAGGTGGCCAGGGCGTCGCGCTCGTCGGTGACGGTGGGGGTGAGGAAGGCCATGGTGCTCTCCTGGGATCGGAACGGAACGGTGCGGAACCGGACGGAACGGAAGGGAACGGGACGGAGCGGGACCGACCGCTCAGCGGGTGTGGGCGTACAGGTCGCGCAGCAGGGCGAGCTCCGCGCCGTGGTGGATCAGCTCGCGGTTGAGGTGCAGCACCAGCGCGAGCATCGGCATCTCCGCGTACGGGCCCTCCGCCGGGCCGCACGGGCGCGCCAGGTCCGCCGCCGACAGGGAGCGCACCCCGGCCGTCCAGCGCGCGTACTCGCGGTCCAGCTGCTCCAGGGCCCCGGCGGCGGTGCCGGCGTAGGCCCAGTCCTGGTAGGAGGCCTCCGGGCCGCCGAAGTGCCCGTGGCTGCGCACCGCCAGGATCCCGACGACGACGTGGGCCATCCGCCAGGCGATGGTCGTGAACGGCGCGGGCACCGGCTCGGGCAGGGCGAAGTCCACCACGAACTCCCCGCGGCCCGCCTGCATCGGGGTGCGCTGCTCCGTCCGGGGGTGGACCGTCCACGCGGATCCGCCGGTGGGGTCGAAGAGGTACTCGTCATCGGTCAGGCCGGCGAGGCGGGGCCGCAGCTGACGGGTCCAGTGCCACTCGATCTGGTCGGTGGCGCAGGCGGCGACGTCGAGGTGGGGCATGGCGGTTCCCTCCGGTGCGGGGCCCTCGGCGGATGCGGGGCCGTGCAACCAGTGTCCGCGCAGGAGCGGACAGATCCTGTCCGCTGAGGCGGGGACACTGGTGCCATGACCGATCCGACCCGCCGCGTCCTGCGCCTGCTCTCCCTGCTGCAGTCCCGCCCGGTGTGGACCGGGCCGGAGCTGGCCGCGGAGCTGGGCGTCACGGTCCGCTCCGTGCGCCGGGACGTCGACCGGCTGCGGGAGCTGGGCTATCCCGTGCCGGCGGACCGCGGGCACGGCGGCGGCTACCGGCTGGGGCCGGGGCGCCGGCTGCCGCCCCTGCTGCTGCAGCCGGAGGAGGCGGTGGCCGCGGCCGTGGGACTGCGGCTGGCGGCGGCCTCCGGGATCGACGGGCTGGGCGAGGCCGCGCTGCGGACGCTGACGACCCTGGACCAGCTGATGCCGCCGGGTCTGCGCGAGGAGGTCTCGGCCGTGGCCGGAGCGGTCGACGTCGTCGTCCCGGCCGGGCCGAGCGTGGACGCGGACGTCCTGGTCCTGCTGGCCCGGGCCGTGCGGACGCGGGTGCTGGTGCGGCTGGACTACGAGACCCGGGACGGCCGGCGCGCCGAGCGGCGGATCGAGCCGTACCGGGTGCTGTCCCTGGGCCGGCGCTGGTACCTGTTCGCCTGGGACGTGGACCGGGGCGACTGGCGCACGTTCCGCCTGGACCGGATCCACGGCGGACGCACCACCACGTTCCGGTTCGTCCCCCGGCCGGTGCCCGACGTGGAGGAGCACGTGCGCCGGTCGGTCACCACCTGGGCCTCCGCGCACACCGTGCGGGTGCGCCTGCTCGTGCCGCTGGAGCGCGCCGGGGAGGTCGTCCCGCCGCAGGCGGGGCGGCTCACGGCCGACGGCCCGGCCGCGTGCGTGCTCGAGGCGGGCGGGGACGACCTGGCCGAGACCGCCCTCCACCTGGTGCGGACCGGCTTCGAGCTGGAGGTCCTGGACCCTCCGGAGCTCGCCGCGCTCCTGCAGGAGATGGGGCGGCGGATGCTGCGGGCGGGCCCGGGATCCGGGGGAGGCCCTCCCGGGGTCAGCCCTTGACGGACCAGAAGCGGCGGTCCCGGTCCCACTGCACCGTGCCGCCGTGGGCCTTGCGGAACTCCGCGAGGACCTCCTTGCTGATCGCGGTGTGCCCGTTCTCCAAGGTGCGGACCCACTCGGGCCCGAAGGTCTCCGGGATCTCCTGCACGGCCTGCTCCTGGGACAGCCGCCCTTCGGTGCGGATCCGGTCGACCATCCAGCCGGCGATGTCCTGTGCGCTCGTCATGCTCCGAGCCTACGCGGCTCCGGGGCCCCGGCCGCACCCGAGCCGTCGCGGGGAGCCCGGGGGCGCGGGACCCGGGGCCCCGGCCGGTCAGGCCAGCCGGACCACCGTGCGGGCGTCCGAGTCCCAGCGGCGCAGGGAGACCGCCCGCAGCGGGGCGGGGTGCGGCTCGAGGACCTCGAGGGCCGCGGCCACCTGGTCCGGGCGCATCCGGCGGGCGAGGGTGATGTGCGGGGTCCAGGACCCGGGGAAGGAGGTGCGGGCCTGCCCGGGCACGGTGCCGACGGCGTCGCAGACCTTCCGGTGGAGCTCGAGCAGCTCCGGGGTGGTCACCACCTGGCGGACCACCACGTAGCCGCCCCGCCCGGGGCCGAACAGCAGCACCCCGGCGCTGGCCAGCGGCAGGTCGACGAACCCGGCGGCGGCGGCGACCCGCTCGTCGACGCCCGGGACCGTTCCCGGGGCCAGGGAGGGTGCGGCCACCACGGTGATGTGCGGGCGGTTGGAGGGGGAGCGGTGCCGGCCGGAGCTGGGCAGGCCCGCCTCGATCAGCCGGTCCCAGTCGGCGCGCACGGACGCCTCGGCGTCCTCGCCGAGCAGCAGTTCCAGGCTGTGCACCGCCCACCTCCTCCGGGCGCGGACGGCCCGCTCCGGTGGACGCGAGTCTAGCCGGGCGCCGGAGCTCCTTGCCTATACTGGCGGCACGGCAACGGGAGGATCTCCATGACCGACATCGCCATCCGCTTCCAGGGTGCCGGCAAGACCTACCCGGACGGGACGACCGCCGTCGCGGCCCTGGACCTCGAGATCCCGCGGGGGTCGCTGACCGTCTTCGTAGGGCCGTCCGGCTGCGGGAAGACCACGTCCCTGCGGATGATCAACCGGATGGTGGAGCCAACCTCCGGCACCGTCACCGTGGAGGGCCGTGACATCACCTCCGTGCCGGCCCACGAGCTGCGCCGCTCCATGGGCTACGTCATGCAGCAGTCCGGCCTGATGCCGCACCGCACCGTGGTCGACAACATCGCGACCGTCCCCCAGCTCAACGGCGTGCCGAAGAGGCAGGCGCGGGAGCGGGCCCGGGAGCTGCTGACCACGGTCGGCCTCGACGCGGGGCTGGGCTCCCGCTATCCGTCCCAGCTCTCCGGCGGGCAGCAGCAGCGCGTGGGCGTGGCCCGGGCGCTCGCGGCCGACCCGCCCATCCTGCTCATGGACGAGCCGTTCTCCGCCGTGGACCCGGTGGTGCGCCAGGACCTGCAGCGGGAGCTGCTCGACCTCCAGCGCCGGCTGCACCGCACGGTCGTGTTCGTCACCCACGACATCGACGAGGCGGTCCTGCTCGGCAACAAGGTGGCCGTCTTCGCCAAGGGCGGGCGCCTGGCCCAGTACGCCACCCCGGAGGAGCTGCTGCGGGCGCCGGCCGACGACTTCGTGGCGGACTTCGTGGGCCGCGACCGAGGCTTCCGCTCCCTCACCTTCGACTCGGCCCACGACATCCCGCTCCGCTCCGTGGCGGTCCTCCGCCCGGACGGCAGCCCCGGCGTCGTCGGGCCCGGGGACGGCGCCTTCCCCGGGGGCTGGACCCTGCGGATCGACGACGACGGCGCCCCGCGCGGCTGGGTGCGCACCGGGGCCGAGACCGACCCCGTGGTCGGGGGCACCCTGCACCGGCCCGGCGGCTCCCTGCGCAGCGCCCTGGACGCCGCCCTGTCCTCGCCCTCGGGCCTGGCCGTGGTGGTCGACGGGGACGGGCGGGCGGTCGGGGTCATGGAGCCCGGTGAGATCATCGCCGCCATCCAGGACGCCCGGCTCGGCGGGCGGACCCCGCGGTGAACTGGACGAGCCGGAACTGGCCCCACGTCCTGGAGCTCACGGGCGCGCACCTCCTCCAGTCGGTGCTCCCGCTGCTGCTCGGCGCCCTGATCGCGATCCCGGTGGCCCGGCTGGCCGCCCGCAGCCGCACGCTGCGCCCGGTCCTCGTCACGGGCTCGTCCCTGCTCTACACGATCCCGTCCCTGACCCTGTTCGTGGTCCTGCCCCTGCTGCTGGGCACGCAGATCACCTCGGTGCTGAACGTGGTCGTGGCCCTGACGGTCTACGTGGTCGCCATCCTCGTCCGCTCCTCCGTGGACGCCTTCGAGTCCGTGGACCGGGACGTCCTGCAGGCCTCCACCGCGTTGGGCTACCGCCCGCTGCGCCGGTTCCTCGGGGTGGAGCTGCCGCTCGCGGTGCCCGTCCTGGTCGCCGGGCTCCGGGTCGCCTCCGTCAGCAACATCTCCATGGTGAGCGTGGGCGCGGTGATCGGGGTGCAGTCCCTCGGCACGCTGTTCACCGACGGGCTGCGCCGCTCCATCCTGGAGGAGATCGTGGTCGGCATCGCCCTCACCGTGCTCCTGGCCGTGCTCCTCGACCTGGTGCTGCGCGGGACCGGGCACGCCCTGACCCGGTGGCAGCGGGCGGGCGGGGCCCGCCCGCCCGTGCCGCGCGTGCGCAGAGGAGCCGTCGCATGAGCCTCGTCGGCACCGCCCTGTCCTGGCTGACGGACCCCGAGAACTGGTCGGGGGCCGCCGGCATCCCGGCCCGGCTGCTCGAGCACCTCGCCTACAGCGGCATCACCCTGGCCGTGGCCCTGGCCGTGGCGGTGCCGCTCGGTCTGTGGGTGGGCCACACCGGACGCGGCTCGGGCCTGGTCGTGGGTCTGGCCGGTGCCCTGCGCGCCCTGCCGACGCTCGGCCTGCTGACCCTGTTCACCCTGCTGCTGGGGCTCGGGCTCGTGCCTCCGATCATCGCGCTGGTGCTGCTGGCGATCCCCCCGATCCTGTCGGGCACCTACGCCGGGATCGCGAACGTCTCCCCGGCCCTCAAGGACGCCGGGACGGCCATGGGCATGACCGGGGGACAGGTGCTGGCCCGCGTGGAGCTGCCCAACGCGCTGCCGGTGATCCTGGGCGGGATCCGCAACGCCGCCCTGCAGGTCGTGGCCACGGTGACCGTGGTCGCCTACATCAACCTGGGCGGGCTCGGCCGCTACCTCATCGACGGGCTGGCGGTGCGCGACTACTCGCGGATGCTGGGCTCCGTGGTGCTCGTGGCGCTCCTCGCACTGGCCGTGGACGCCGCGCTCGCCGCGGCCCAGCGGCTCTCCACCTCGCCGGGCCTGCGCGCGGCCTCGCCCTGACCGCCCGACGTCCTCCGGCGGCCACCGCCCGCCCGCCCCGACTGCCTGTACCGACCACCTGCACCGACCGACAGGAGAACCACCATGACCGCTGCTCCCGCTTCCCTCCGCCGCGCCGCCGGGCCGGCCCTGGGCGCCGCCCTGCTGCTGGGGCTGACGGCCTGCGGCTCCGGCGGCGACCCGCTCGCCGGGGAGGAGGAGACCGCCACGGGGTCCGCGGAGACCGTGACCGTGGGCTCCGCCGACTTCCCGGAGAGCGAGATCGTGGCCGAGCTCTACGCCGGCGCGCTCGAGTCCGCCGGGATCCAGACCGAGACGTCTCTGGGGATCGGGGCTCGGGAGGCCTACGTCGGAGCGGTGCAGGACGGGTCCGTGGACGTCGTCCCGGACTACTCGGGCAACCTCCTGCTCTTCGCCGACCCCGAGGCCACCGCGAGCTCCGCCGAGGAGATCATGGACGCCCTGCCGGCTGCCCTCCCCGAGGGGCTCACCGTGCTGGAGCCCTCCGAGGCGCAGAACAAGGACGCGATGGTCGTCGCGCCGGGCACCGCGGAGCAGTACGGGCTCACGAGCATCGCCGACATGGCCGAGGTGTGCGGCCAGCTGGTGATCGCCGGTCCGCCGGAGTTCGCCGAGCGCGCCTACGGTCTGGACGGCCTCGAGGAGAAGTACGGCTGCGTGCCGGAGTCCTTCGAGCCGATCAACGACGGCGGCGGGCCCCTGACCGTCGAGGCCCTGCTCAACGGCGACGTGGACGTCGCCGACATCTTCACGACGACACCGGCGATCGCCGACAACGACCTCGTGGTGCTGGAGGACCCGGAGAACAACTTCATCGCCCAGCAGGTGCTCCCGCTCGCGGCGGCCGACCGGCTGCCCCCGGAGGCCGTGGACGCCCTGAACGAGCTCTCCGGCAAGCTCAGCACGGAGGACCTCATCGACCTGAACCGCAAGGTCAGCGGCGACCAGCCGGTCAGCCCGGCGGACGCGGCCGAGGAGTGGCTCTCCGCCAACGGCTACTGAGCGCGGCCGGTCCCGCCCGGGCGGGACCGGCCCTGCACAGGGTTGTCCACACGCGCGTCCCCACCCGGCGCCGCCGGTTCCGCCGGCTGCCGGGCCGGACACGGCGGCGGCGGCCCGTTTCCCCGCTGTCCCCAATGATCGTCCACACCTGTGGACAACTCTGTGCACAGGGATGTGGAGAGGTGTGCCGGTCAACCGCTGAAAACCCGGGAGCGCATCAGTATGCTGAGGTGCGGGCTGCCCCCTGCCGACGCGCGCGGGACGAGCCCGTGACCATCCGAGGGCTCGTCGTCAAGGAGGATCTCGAGTTCGGAGACCGCCCCGCCCAGGAGTGGACGACCGAAGGAGCAGCGTGCCGAACACCAGTCCGCCCGGGATCCCGGGTCTCTCGCCGGAGAACCAGGCCCGTGTGATCACCGAGTGCGTGCGCCAGCAGGTGCGCGAACGCCGTCCGGCCGAGCTGCCGGGGAGCGGCTGGAAGGACTTCGAGCGACGGTTCGACGAGCACTTCCCCCGGCTGACGCTGCTCTTCGCCGAGGTCTACGGCCACCGCGAGGACTTCCTCGAGCAGCTCACCGAGCTCGGCCTGCAGCTGGCGCGCTCCTGGGCCGAGCGCCCCGACGACCTCAAGGCCCTGGACGCACGCCGGGAGCAGGACCCGGCGTGGTTCGGCTCGCGGCAGATGCTCGGCGGCGTCTGCTACGTGGACCGGTACGCGGGCAGCCTGCAGGGGGTCCGGGAGCAGATCCCGTACTTCCAGGAGCTGGGCCTGACCTACCTGCACCTCATGCCCCTGTTCGAGGCCCCGGAGGGCAACTCGGACGGCGGCTACGCCGTGTCGTCGTACCGCCGCGTGGACCCCCGCCTGGGGACCATGGAGGAGCTCGCCGAGCTGAGCCGGGAGCTGCGCCGCCACGGCATCAGCCTGGTCCTGGACTTCGTCTTCAACCACACCTCCGACGAGCACGAGTGGGCCCGCCGGGCCGCGGCGGGGGAGACGGAGTACGAGGACTACTACTGGATCTTCCCGGACCGCACCGTCCCGGAGCAGTTCGAGCGCACCACCCGCGAGATCTTCCCGGACGACCACCCCGGCTCCTTCACCAGGATCCGGGCCACCGAGGAGGATCCCCGGTGGGTGTGGAGCACGTTCTACTCCTTCCAGTGGGACCTCAACTACACCAATCCCGCGGTCTTCCGCGCCATGGCCGCGGAGCTGCTCTTCCTCGCCGCCCAGGGCGTGGAGGTGCTGCGGATGGACGCGGTGGCGTTCATCTGGAAGCAGCTGGGCACCGCGTGCGAGTCCCTGCCACAGGCCCACGTGCTGCTGCGGGCCTACAACGCGCTGTGCCGCATCGCCGCGCCGTCGGTGCTGTTCAAGTCCGAGGCGATCGTCCACCCGGACGAGGTGATCCGCTACGTCGAGCCCGGCCAGTGCCAGCTCTCCTACAACCCCCTGCAGATGGCCCTGACCTGGGAGGCGATGGCCACCCGCGAGCCCAAGCTGCTGGCCCAGGCCCTGGCGGAGCGCCACGCCCTGCCGCCCGGCACCGCGTGGGTGGACTACGTGCGCGGCCACGACGACATCGGCTGGACGTTCTCCGACGAGGACGCGGCCCGGCTCGGGGTCGACGGCCACGACCACCGGCGGTTCCTCAACGCCTTCTACACCGGCCGTCACCCCGGCAGCTTCGCCGATGGGGTGCCCTTCCAGGAGAATCCGCGCACCGGCGACTGCCGCGTGTGCGGGACCACCGCGTCGCTGCTCGGCCTCGCGCAGGACCCCGGCGCCGCGGTGGACCGGGTCCTGCTCGCGCACTCCGTGGCGATGAGCACCGGCGGCGTCCCGCTGCTGTACCTCGGGGACGAGGTCGGCCAGCTCAACGACCCGGCCTGGGCCGAGGACCCGGCCCAGGCCGGTGACGCCCGGTGGGTGCACCGGCCACCACGGCCCGTCCAGGACTACGAGCGGCGCCACGAGCTGTTCTCCGTGCAGGGCCGGATCTTCGGCGGCATCCGCCGGATGGTCGAGCTGCGCCGCAGCGCACCGGAGTTCGACGGCAACGCCCTCGTCCCCTTCGACACGCGCAACCCGCACGTGCTGGGCTACCAGCGCCCGGGCAGCAACACGATGGTGCTGTGCCTGGCCAACTTCTCCGACTGGTCCCAGTTCGTCACGGGCGAGACCCTCTCGGGATTCCTGCACCAGGCCGTGGAGCTGCACGGGAACACCGAGCTCGACCTGCGCCACGGCCTCCTGATCGACGCCCACGGGTTCCTCTGGATCCGTGTGGTCCCGAAGCGCTGACCGTGGGAGCCTGGGTCGTGCTGGTCCTCTCGGGGGTCCTGGAGGCGGTGTGGGCGTCCGCGCTCGCCGCCTCGGACGGCCTCCGCCGCCCGGTGCCGGCCGCGGTGTTCGCGGTGACGGCCGTCCTGAGCCTGGCCGGCCTCGCCCACGCCATGACGAGCCTGCCCACCGGCACGGCCTACGCGGTGTGGGTGGGCATCGGCGGAGCCCTCACCGTGGCCTGGTCCATGCTGACCGGCCGGGAGGCCGCGACCGCCCTCAAGGTCCTGCTCGTGCTCGGGATCATCGGCTGCGTGATCGGCCTGCGGCTTGTCGCCTGACCTCCCGGCGACCGGCCGCACGTCGTCGACCGCCCCGCCCCCGCGCTCCCTCACGGCCTCGCCGGACGCACCGGCGCGGCGGTCCCGGGCGTGGGCGCTGCTGCTCGTGAGCGGGGTCCTGGAGGCCGTCTGGGCCACGTCCCTGGGGGCCGCGGAGGGACTGACCCGCCCCGGCCCCACCGCGCTCTTCGCGGCGGCGCTGGTGCTGAGCATGATCACCCTGGCCCGCGCCGCCCGGGTCGTCCCGATGGGCACCGCCTACGCGGTGTGGACCGGGATCGGCGCCGTGCTCACGGTCGCGTGGGCGGCCGGCACCGGGCAGGAGCAGCTGTCCTGGCCCAAGGCCCTCCTCCTGGCCGGCATCGTCGCGTGCGTCGCCGGACTGCACGCCGCCGACCGGCCGCGCCGGGAGCCCGCCCGGTGAACCCGCCGGGAGAGCGGGAGCGGGCCCCGGGGGCGAACCTCATGCTCGTGCTCACGGCCACGATGGCGGTGGGCCCGCTGCTGACGCACAGCCTCTCCGCGATGAGCCCCCTGGTGATCCAGGACCTCCGGCTCACGGAGGCGCAGTTCGGGCTGCTCGCCACCGTGACCTTCTTCGTCGCCGCCGTCACCGCCGTGCGCACCGGCCGGTGGGCGGACCGGCTGGGCGCGCGCACCCTGCTGGCCGTGATGTTCGGCGGGGCCGTCCTGGCCATGCTGCTCGCCGCCGTCGCGCCGGACTACACCGTGCTGCTGCTGGCCATGGTGCTCTCGGGCCTGGGCCAGGTCATGGCCAATCCGGCCACCAACCGGCTCATCCGCCTGCACGTGCCCGCCCACCGGCGTGCGAGCTGGCTCGGCGTCAAGCAGGCCGGGGTGCAGGCCGCCCAGCTGGTGGCTGGGTTGACCTTTCCCGCGCTCGGACTGCTCCTGGGCTGGCGCACCGCCGTGGCCGTGGCCGCCGGAGGAGTCCTGCTCCTGCTCGTGCACGGATGGCTCACCGTGCCGGAGAACCACGCCGGTGGGCGGGCGGCCGCACGGTGCGGCAGGGGACGGGAGCCCGGTGCGGAGGCGGGGCCTCGGACGGCTCCCGCGCCCGGACCGCAGCGGGCGTCCGGCGCGGCTGCGGCGTCCCGGCCGGGGTCGTCGTCCCCCCACCGGCCGGGGCGGGGCGGGGGCCGCCCGCCGATGCCCGGCGTCGTGCGCGCGTACGCGGCCGCGGCGGCGCTGACCGGGCTGGGCGCGCAGGCGGCCAACGTCTACCTGCCGCTCTACGCCCACCGGGAACTGGGCCTCGACGTCGTGGCCGCCGGGGCCACGGTCTCGGTCGCGGCGCTGGTGGGCATCGCCTCGCGCGTGCTGTGGGCGCGGGTGATGGACCGTCCGGGCGCCGACGGGTTCGTGCTGCTCGCCGGCATGGCCCTGGGGGCGGCCGTGAGCGCGGGACTGCTGGTGCTGGCCCCCGCGCATCCCGCGCTGGCGTGGGCGGTGTGGCCGGCCGCGGTGCTGCACGGCGGGGCGGCACTCGCGGTCAGCGTGATCGTGATGTCCGGGGCGATGCGAGCCGTGCCGGCCGAGCGCGTGGGCGCCTCCACCGGCGTGGTCACCATGGGGCTCTACGCCGGGTTCTGCTCCGGGCCGCTGGTCATGGGCGTGCTGCTGCAGCTCACCGGCTCCTTCGCCGCCGGCTGGGTCCTGGTGCTCGTCTGCTACCTGGCCTGCGGCCTGCTCGCCGTGCTCGTCCGCCGCTCCCGGTCCCGGGCCGGGACGACGGACCGGACCCCGTCCGCGGGTCCCCGGCGCTGACCGCCCGCCGCCGCTCCTCCCGGGCGGCCCGACGCCGTGCGACCTTCCATGACCTCCCGGATCCGGACCTCCCGACATCTCCTCCACAGGCGTTGTCCACAGCGTGGATAACTTCCACCGGTGGAATTACGCACGGGTAGCACCGCACGCCCCTGTCCTGACGTGCGTCTGCGCCCCACGGGAGGAAACAGGCGTACGGGTGTTCGACGTGTGCACACGCTCGTCCACACCTGTGGACAAGTTTCTCCACCGGGTGTGCACGCAGAGGTGGCCGCGCGGGACTCCCGGTCGCTAAAGTGAATGTTTGTGCATGGACGAAGGATTCCGTCCGTGCCCCGGGGGCCGTGCGGCGGCGTCCCGGGCCCTGGGACCGGCATGGAGGTTGGAATGGCACTCGGCCCGGCATCGTTCCGCGTGGACGCCCAGGACGTGATCGGCGTGGACCCCTGCGTGGTGGAGCGCTTCCTGCTCGACAGCGGCTGCTTCCCGCTGTGGCACCGGGGCGTGGCGGGGGTGCCCACCATCAGCACACCGGTGCTGCAGACCGGGACCTCGGTGGAGTTCTTCGGCCGGGTCGGCCCGCTGCGCTTCCCCTACGTCACGATCGTCTCCGCGCACGAACCGGGGCGGAGGCTGGCGCTCCGGACCACCCGGGGGATCGTGGACCTCCTGGCGGTCACCACGTGGACGGCGGCGGACGGCGGCACCGAGGTGCGGACCACGGTCGACGGCCGCGTCACCGCGGCGAGGGCCGGCATCGCCGGGTGGGCCGAGCGGATCGTGCGCCGCAACCTGGCGGCCGAGCTCGGGGACCTCAAACGGCTGCTGGAGACGGGGCAGTTCGAGTTCACCGTGCCGTCCCAGCTGACGGCGCACCCGCCCCGCTGCACGCTCGAGACGCCCCCCGACTTCTTCTGAGGTCCCGCGCGGCGCACCCCGGGGCACCGTACGCTGGTGGCGGAACCTCCTTGACCCCTGCTCGCGCGCGGGACGAGTGTGGAACCACACGACAGCTATCGAAAGGATTCTCCTATGGCCGAGAAGTACACCCTTCCCGATCTCCCCTACGACTACGCGGCGCTCGAGCCCCACATCTCCGCGAAGATCATGGAGCTGCACCACGACAAGCACCACGCCACCTACGTGGCCGGCGCGAACACGGCCCTCGAGAAGATGGCGGAGGCCCGCGCCAACGGCGACGGCGCCGGTGCGGCGAAGCTGTCCAAGGACCTCCAGTTCAACCTGGGCGGTCACGTGAACCACTCGATCTTCTGGAACAACCTCTCCCCGGAGGGCGGCGACAAGCCGACCGGTGAGCTGGCCGCGGCGATCGACGACCACTTCGGGTCCTTCGACGCCTTCCGCGCCCACTTCACCTCCGCGGCGACCACGATCCAGGGCTCCGGCTGGGCGATCCTGGCCTACGAGCCCATCGGCGGCAACCTCGTCATCGAGCAGATGTACGACCAGCAGAACGGCGTGCCCGTCGCCACGATCCCGCTGCTGCAGCTGGACATGTGGGAGCACGCCTTCTACCTCGACTACCAGAACGTCAAGGCGGACTACGTCAAGGCCTTCTGGAACATCGTGAACTGGGCCGACGTCCAGCAGCGCTTCGAGAAGGCACGCACCGGGGGCGCGTCGATCGTCTGATCCCCACCCCGCACGGTCGGCGCGCAGTGCGCCGTCCACCGCGCACAGGACCCCCGGACCGCTCGGTCCGGGGGTCCTGTGCCGTCCGCCCGACCCGGTGCCGGACCCGCCGCTCCCGGGCGGTCCTCCCTGTTCCGCCCGCCGGGCGCGTCCTCCCGCGGTCGTCGGCCGCCCGACGGGCGCGGCCGCCCGGTGGAGCGTGTCGTCCCATGTCACAGCGCGGTCACAGGTCCGTCACGGAACTGGATCCGCCCCCGGCCTTCCATTAGCGTTCGGGAAGGCGCTGGGGGAGCCGCGCCGGGCAACGGGGGGACGGGTCGACACATGCAGAAGGTCATCACGGTACTGGCGGCCCTGGCGGGGGTGGCCCTCGGGCCGGCGGCCCCGCCGTGGGCGGTCTCGGAGCTGCACGAGGACGGCACGGGCTTCGTGACTGGGAACGCCGTCCGGGCCGCACTGGGCTGGGACGACGCGACCCTGCGGGCCGAGGCCGCCTCACTGGAGTTCGTGGCCGAGTCCGAGGCGGTCACCGCCATCTCCTGGTCGTGCGTCCACGCCGCCACGGCGGAGGTCCTCCCGCGGCGCACGGACCTGGTGGTCACGGAGTCCCGGGCGATCTCGAGCCGGCCCCGGACCACGTGGCGGGGGACGGTCACCGGCTTCCGGCTGCAGGGCTTCGACGGGCGCGGCGCCTCCAGCGCCGCGCCCGAGGGGCCGGCCCCGGGCTCGTGTCCCGCGGGCCCGTGGTCCCTGGTCGAGGACAGCATGCGGACCGCGGAGACGACCGGCGAGCCGGTGCTCATGGTCCGCCACGACGGGGTGCAGCACCCGGTGCCCGTGGGCTGAGCCACGGCCTCAGCCGTGCGGGGAGCCCGCTCGCCGCACCACGTCGCGCACGGCCGCGACGATCCCGTCCACCTGCTCCGGCGTGATGTCGGCGGAGAGGGTGAACCGCACCGCGGTGGTGGCGACCTCCGGCGGGTAGCCCATCGCCGTGAGCACGTGCGAGGGCTCGGTGTCCCCGGCCGAGCAGGCCGACCCGGACGAGACGAGCAGCCCCCGTGCCTCCAGGTCCACCAGGACCGTCTCGCCGTTGACCCCCGGGAAGCAGAAGGATGCGTGCCCGGGCAGCCGGGACCCCGGGTGCACCCGCGGGTCGGGACCGGTCAGGAGGGCCGCGGGCACCTCGGTCAGGACCCCGGTGATCAGCCGGTCCCGCAGGGCGGCCAGGCGCACCGCCTTCGCCGGCCGCTCCTCGGCCGACAGCCGCAGGGCCGCGGCGAGACCGACGGCGCCCGCCACGTCGACGGTGCCCGAGCGGCGGCCGCGCTCGTGCCCGCCGCCGCTCAGCAGGGGGCGCAGGGGCGTGCCCCGGCGCACGTAGAGCACCCCGACGCCCTTGGGCCCCCCGATCTTGTGCCCGGCGAGGCTCAGCGCCGCCACGTCGAGCGCGTGGACGTCCAGCTCCAGCGACCCGGCCGCCTGGACCGCATCCGTATGGAACGGGACCTCCCGCGCCCGAGCCACCGCAGCCAGCTCGGCGACCGCCTGCACCGCACCCGTCTCGTTGTTCGCATGCATCACGGATACCACCGCGGTGCCCGGACGAACAGCCCCGGCCAGGTCGGTGGGGTCGACCAGGCCCTCGGGTGAGACGCCCACCTCGGTCACCGCGAAGCCGTCCCAGCGAGCCAGGTCGCGCGCGGACTCCAGCACGGCGGAGTGCTCCACCGCGCTCGTCACCACGTGCGTGCGCGCCGGGTCGCGGTCCCGCCGCCCCAGGGCGATGCCCTTGACCGCCAGGTTGTCCGCCTCGGTCCCCCCGGAGGTGAAGACCACCTCTGCGGGTCGGCAGCCGAGCACCTCGGCCACGGTCCGCCGGGCCGTGTCCAGTCCGGCCAGTGCCCGGCGGCCCGCCTCGTGGTGGCTGGAGGCGTTGCCGAACTCCTGGGTGAGATAGGGCCACATGGTCTCCAGGACCTCCCGCCGCACGGGAGTGGTCGCCGCCGCGTCGAGGTACAGCACGCTCAGTCCTTCCGGACGTCCAGGACGACGTCGAGACCCAGGTCGAGGTTGCGGGCCGAGTGGGTGAGCGCGCCCACCGAGATGACGTCGACCCCGGTGGCGGCGATCTCCCCGATAGTCTCCAGGCTCACCCCGCCGGAGGCCTCCACCGTAGCGCGGCCGTCGATGATCGCCACGCCGCTCACGAGGTCGTCCACCGAGAAGTTGTCCAGCAGCACCGTGTCCGCGCCTCCGGCCAGCACGGCCTCGATCTGCTCCAGCCGGTCGACCTCCACCTCGAGGTGCACCGTGTGGGGCAGCCGGCGGCGCAGCTGCCGCAGCGCGCCGGTCAGATCGGTCCCGTCGGCGGTGAGCAGCGCCAGGTGGTTGTCCTTGGCCATCACGGCGTCGGAGAGCGAGTGCCGGTGGTTGTGCCCCCCGCCGCTGCGCACGGCGTGCTTCTCCAGCACCCGCAGGCCCGGGGTGGTCTTGCGGGTGTCCGCCACCCGGGTCCGGGTGATCGTGCCGTGCGGCAGGTTCGCCGCCCGCTCCACCCGGGCGACGGCCTGCTCGACGGCGGCGACGTAGCGGGCCGTCAGCGTGGCGATGCCGCACATCCGCTGGGTGAGGTTCAGGGCCACGCGCTCGCCGGTCAGCACAGCGCGGGCGGGCCCGGCCACCACGGCCAGCGTGTCCCCCGCGGCGAAGGAGTCCCCGTCGGCGGGGATCAGCTCCACGGCCACGGCGGGGTCCACGGCGGCGAACGCGGCGGCGAAGACCGAACCGCCGGAGAAGACGCCGTCCTCGCGGGCGACGAGCTCGGCCCGGGCGAGGGCGGTGGCGGGAATGAGCAGCTCGGACGTGATGTCGCCCCAGGGTGCGTCCTCGGCGAGGCCCCGCTCGACGACCTCGGTGATGGCGGCTCGGGTCAGCATGCGGAAATCCTCTCGTACATGTCGTGGTGCGCATATGCAGTCGTGGTGACTCGGTGCCCGGTGCGGCGGGCGGACCGCGTCCGGCGCCAGAAGGTGCGTGGGGCACGGGCGGGATCGGGGAGCGGGCAGTCCTCCCGGAAGTGCGCGCCCCGGGACTCGGTGCGGTGCAGGGCCGCGGCGGCCACGGCGCGGCCCACGGTGAGCAGGTTCCGGTCCTCGACCGCCGGACGGGAGAGCAGGGCGGGCGGCCGGAGCGCGGCCAGCCGGTGGACCAGCGCCTCGAGACCGGGACCGTCCCGCAGGACGCCGGCGCCGGCCCACATCGCGGCCTGGAAGGCCTGCCGGTCGAACGGCTCGTCCGCCTCGGGCAGGTCCGGAAGAGCCAGCACGCCGCCGGGCGCGAACCGGGCGGGGTGCTGCCGGGTGGACGGCGTCCGAGCGGTGCCGTCGCCCCGCAGGTCCCCGGGCAGGGCCCCGGCGGTGCGGGCGCCGAACACGGCGCCCTCCAGCAGCGAGTTGGAGGCCAGCCGGTTGGCGCCGTGCACGCCCGTGGCCGCGCACTCGCCCACGGCGTACAGGCCCGGGACGCTGGTGCGGCCGCGGTCGTCGGTCGCGATCCCGCCCATCAGGTAGTGCGCCGCCGGGGTCACGGGCACCGGCTCCCGGGACCAGTCCACGCCGTGGGCCCGCACGGCGGCGTCGATGGTGGGGAAGCGGCGCGCCAGGTGCGCGGCGGTGTCCGGCCCCGCGTGCCCGGTGCCGGCGGAGGAGGTCATCCCGGTGCAGTCGAGCAGCACCGGCCGGCCTCCCTGGGCCAGCGACCGGCGGACGATCTCCCGGGCCACGACGTCCCGCGGGGCCAGCTCGGCGAGCGGGTGCGCGTCCTGCAGGAAGCGCCGTCCGCCGGCGTCCCGCAGCACCGCCCCCTCGCCGCGCACGGCCTCCGAGACCAGGAAGCAGCCCGGAGCGGCGAGGGCGGTGGGGTGGAACTGCACGAACTCGAGGTCCGCGACGACGGCTCCCGCGCGCAGGGCCGCGGCGATGCCGTCGCCCGTGGCCACCGCGGGATTCGTGGTGTGGGGGTAGAGCCGGCCCGCCCCGCCGGTGGCCAGCACCACGGCGTCCGCCCGCAGCTCGCGCGGCCGGTCGCCGTCGAGGACGACGGCTCCCCGCACCCGCCCGTGCCGGTCTGAGACCAGGTCCACGAGCATCGTGTGCCGGAGGACCTCCAGCCGCCCGGAGGCCTCGGCCTCCAGGGCTGCCGCCACGAGGGCGCGCTGGATCTCCCGGCCGGTCGCGTCCCCGCCGGCGTGCAGGATGCGGGGCAGGGAGTGGGCGCCCTCGAGGCCCTGCACCCACGGGGAGTTCGCGCCGCCCGCGCGGTCGAAGGCGACGCCGTGCCGCACCAGGGCGGTGACGGCGGCGGCCGAGTCCTGCACGAGCACGCGCACGGCATCGTCGTCGCAGGTGCCGGCTCCGGCCCCGAGGGTGTCCTGGACGTGCAGGGCCACGGAGTCCCGGGACTGCCCGCCCGGCAGACCGGCGGTCATGGCGGCGATCCCGCCCTGGGCGCGGACCGTGGTGGTCTCGTCCAGGCGGTCCTTGCTCAGCAGCACCACGTCGAGCCCGCGGCCGGCGGCCGCCAGCGCGGTGGTGAGCCCGGCGATGCCGCTGCCCACCACGAGTACGCGGGGGAACGGGGGCGCGCTCACCGCGGCAGCGCAGCCAGCATGCGCTCGAGCGCCACCTCGGCGTCCCGGGCGGTCGCGGCGTCCACCGCGATCCGGTTGATCACCCGGCCGGCCACGAGCTCCTCGAGCACCCAGGCGAGATAGCCGGGGTGGATCCGGTACATCGTGGAGCACGGGCAGATCACCGGGTCCAGGCAGAAGACGGTGTGCTCGGGGTGCTCGTCGGCGAGCCGGTTGACCATGTTGATCTCGGTGCCGATCGCGAAGGTGCTGCCGGGCTCGGCGGCCTCGATCGCCTTGCGGATGTAGTCGGTGGAGCCGTGCTCGTCGGCGGCGTCGACCACGGGCATGGGGCACTCCGGGTGCACGATCACCCGCACCCCCGGGTGCTCGGCGCGGGCCTGCTCGATCTGGGCGACGGTGAAGCGGCGGTGCACCGAGCAGAAGCCGTGCCACAGGATGACCCTGGCGTCGGCCAGCTGCTCCGCGGTGCTGCCGCCGAGGTCGTGGCGCGGGTTCCACATCGGCATCTGCTCGAGCGGGATCCCCATGGCCTTGGCGGTGTTGCGGCCCAGGTGCTGGTCGGGGAAGAAGAGCACCCGCCGGCCGCGCTCGAACGCCCACTCCAGCACGGTGGCGGCGTTGGAGGAGGTGCAGACGATGCCGCCGTGGCGGCCGCAGAACGCCTTGAGCGCCGCGGACGAGTTCATGTAGGTCACCGGGATCACGCTCTGCCGGCCGTCGTCGTCGGTCTCCCCGAGCACGTCCATGAGCTGCTCCCAGGCCTCCTCGACGGAGTCCTCGTCGGCCATGTCCGCCATGGAGCACCCGGCGGCGAGGTTGGGCAGGATCACCGACTGGTGGTCGCCGGAGAGGATGTCGGCGGTCTCGGCCATGAAGTGCACGCCGCAGAAGACGATGGCCTCCGCCTCGGGGCGGCTGCGGGCGGCGCGGGCCAGCTGGAAGGAGTCGCCGAGGAAGTCGGCGTGCCTGACCACCTCGTCGCGCTGGTAGAAGTGGCCGAGCACCACCACGCGGTCGCCCAGGGCGGTCTTGGCGGCGGCGATGCGGCGGTCGAGCTCCTCCGCGGAGGCGTGCTGGTACTCGGCGGGGATGACCGGCTGGGCGGGCGAGCCGGCGGGCACGACGTCGTCCTGGGAGGCACCGGGGCCGTAGCCGGCCGAGACCGTGGGGGCGAAGTCCCACGGGCTCGTGCCGAGCGCGGTGCTGCACGTGCTCGGGGCCGGGCCGGCGCCGGGCGAGTTCGCGGGCTTCTCGGCCAGCAGGTCGATGCGGGTGGCGACGGAGGTCATGTCTGCTCCTGGGTGCTGCGGCCGACCGGGGTGCGGTCGGCGAGGTCGAGGTTCGAGTCGTGGCGGTAGAGCCGGGGCGGTCGGTGCCGGGTGCCCTCCAGGCGGGTGCCGGTGTCGAGGACGGCGCCGGAGGCCAGGACCTGCCGCCGGAAGTTGGCGGGGTCCAGGGCGGTGCCGAGGATGGCCTCGTGCACCTCCCGCAGCTCGGCGAGGGTGAAGGTCTCCCCCAGGAACGAGTGGGCCACCCGGCTGTAGGTGATCTTGTTGCGCAGCCGGTAGAGCGCGTAGTCGACGATGTTGCTGTGGTCGAAGGCCAGCGGGGGCAGGTCTGCCACGCGCATCCACGTGACGTTGAGGTCGGCGTGCAGGTCGGTGGTCTGGTCGGCGCGGATCGAGGCCCAGTAGACGATCGAGACCACCCGCTCCTCGGCGCTGGCCGAGCGGGTGAGCCCGCCGAAGGCGTAGAGCTGCTCGAGGTAGCCCGGCTGCAGGCCGGTGGTGAGCTGCAGGGAGCGGGCGGCGGAGGCCTCGAGGTCCTCGTGCTCCTGCAGCGGGCCGCCGGGCAGCGCCCACAGTCCCCGGAAGGGGTCGCGGATGCGGCGGACCAGGGGCAGCCAGAGCTCCTTGCGGCCGTCGGGGCCGGTGTCCCGGGCGGCGAAGATCACGGTGGACACGGCCAGGGCCACGTTCTGCGCGGTCATCGTCACCTCCCAGCGCCTCGGACCTTCAGGTTGGAGTGACTATAACACCCTTCTGGTCGGGCTGACATTAACGGAGTCGTGACCATGTCACTCCTGACCAGGCCGCATGAAAACGCTCCTTTCCTGCCTCCACAGGGGTTGCTCGAGCACAGCGTGCGAGGTCTAGCATCTGACCCATCCGACCGGGGCGTCCGGCCGCGGCAGAGCGAAGCGGGGAACTCATGGTGCGGTCGTGTCCACTTCCAGCGGCGGCCGGCAGCGCTCTCCTGGCGCTCCTCGTCCTCACCGGCTGCGGCTCCGACGACGACGGCGCCGCGGCGTCACCCTCCCGTGCGGCGTCGGCCGGTGTCGCGGCCGACGGGTCGGCCGGCGGCTCGCCCGCGCCGGCGCGGACGCCCGACCCCAGCGCCGAGCCCGGCGAGTACGTGCCGGCCTCGCTGGACGGGCCGGCGCAGAACGTGCCGAAGCCGGTCATGCCCCCGCTCGCGCGGGAGGAGTCCCGGGAGGGGGCGCAGGCCTTCCTTGACTACTGGTCCGACGCGATGTGGTACGCAAATCAAACCGGCGATACAACATACGTTCGCGCCATAGTGAGTGAATCGTGTGAGGTGTGCATCAATCAATTCGATGTCATTGAGGATGTTTATAAGGAAGGTGCCTGGTTTATTGGAGGCAGGGAAAGCATATTTATTCAGGATTCAGTGCTTGCGTCCGCGAATGACGGAATATATAAACCTATTGCTTTGTCCAACTCTGAAGGCATAAAGCTGGTCGAAGAAGGGCGGGTAACTTATGAGACGCGATCCCGAACGGGGAAAGGGGATCCATTCCCAATCTACTTAGATTTTCACCGAGGGGCCTGGGTCTACATCACCGCAGCCAACATGTCCGGTACAGAGGTGTTAAATGAATAAACCCTTTCAAGTCGTAGTTCTCTTGATAGGACTTATTTGCGTTCCTGTCGATGTAGCTTCGGCGGAATCTACGGGCCCGTCGAAACTATCGGATCGAGTAGCTCGAGCAGGAAGCGGCCATTCCGTTTCTAGTCAAAGAGGTGCCGATTTATCGAGGGCGATGACTGCTGTTGCGGACGGGAACAAAATGAAAATGGAGGTTAGGCTCGAGGATGGGCCACCAGCTATCGTCGACAATAGCGAAGAAGCCGTAGTTGCCGTCGGTCCAGGACCGGCCGCCTATGACCCCGACGAGGATCCCGCCTTCCAGAAAGCGCTCCGCCGGTATCTGAGCGACCAGGGGATCGACCGGCCGTTCAACCCGGACACGATCGCGCAGTCGAAGTCGCAGACGTTCGGCCTGCAGAACCCGTGCACCAACCGGAGGGGCGCAGTCCTCGACGACTGCCTCGCCGAGCGGGTCTGCACCACGGACGGGGGCGGTGAAGGCGTCTACATGAACGTCGTCGTGCGCCAGGGGCAAGGGCCGAGCACGCCGTGGGGAGAGCCCATGTGCGTGGCGGCCGCCGAGGCGGAGGGCGACGAGGAGATCGTGGAGCTGCCGACGTTCACCCTGCAGGACTTCAGGACGCTCGCCGTCGCCCCTGCGGCCAGTGTGGTCCAGCCGGCTCCGGACACGCTGAAGGGCATGCACACCAACGTCTACGCGGAGGCCCAGGCCCAGCAGTTCGCCACCGAACTCGGCGGCTTCCCCGTGCAGGTGCGGGCCTTCCCGGTGCAGTTCGCCTGGGACTACGGGGACGGCAGCGCGCTCGGGCCCACCGAGCTGAGCGGTGCCCCGCTCGAGGAGGGGGCGTGGGACGTGCAGACCGACACGAGTCACGTCTACACCGAGACCGGGGACTACGCCGTCACGCTGACCACCTGGTTCTCCGGCGAGTACTCCGTGGCGGGCGGGCCGTGGCTGCCCGTGGCCGGGCTGAACGACGTGACGAGCGCGCCGGTGCCGCTCAGCGTCTGGCGCTCCACGGTGCGCAACTACGCGGACGACTGCCTGCAGAACCCGCAGGGCACCGGCTGCTGACCCACGCGGCGGCTGTTGAGCCGTCCGACCCGCGTGGCACGATCGGTGCACACCGGTTCCCCGGCCCCGCCGACGAACCGGTGACCGGCCCCCGGACGGACGTCCGGGGGCCGCCACGGCGGAGCAGCGGTGCCACGGGTGGCGAGGTCCTGTGACGGACGGCCGCTCCGGCATCCCTGCGCCGCGAGAGGAGAGGGGTGGCACGGTGACGATCTCCGGCACCTGGGTGCTCCACTACAGCTGGGGCTGCACCGGGGACTACGGGCGGACGAGCCTCGACTTCCGGGCCGACGGCACCTTCTCCGGCGGCGGCCTCTCCGGCTCCTGGCGGCAGCTGGACGGGATCCTGCTGCTCCGCTTCGCCGACGGGCCGGCCCAGTACGGCGGAACGGTCACCGGCCACGTGGGCACGGGCGCCATGTCCGCCTTCGACGGCGCACTGAACGGCTGCTGGTACCTGGCGGAGCAGGGCGCGTCCGGCCCCGCGGACCCGGCGGACCCCGGGGCCGACCAGCCCGCCGACGCCGCCGGGCGCAGGACCGAGCCCGCTGCGCCCGCACCCGGCGGCCTGGACGCCGCGGGCAACCGGATCTGATGCGCGAGCGTCGGGAGGAGAGCGCCATGCACCACCCCCACGGAGCCCTCTGCGGTGTCATTCCGCCGTTCGTGCACGAGCACATGGCCGAGCACGGCGACGAGCCGACCCGCAGGAACGCCCTGGCCGCCCTGTCCGTGGACACGACCGTCCGGGCCGAGCGGCTGCTCACGGACCTGTCCGCGGGCGGGGTCGGGGGGCGGGCGGCGGCCTCCACGAGCCGCACGGTCCACACGGCCCGCAACACCGGCGAGCTGCCCGGCACCCCGGTGCGCTCCGAGGGGGAGCCGCCCACCGGCGATCCCGCCGTGGACGAGGCGTACGACGGGCTGGGCGCCACGGCCCAGCTCCTGCGGGAGGTCTTCGGGCGGCACTCGCTCGACGACGCCGGCATGCCGCTGCTCGCCACGGTGCACTATCGGAGCAAGTACAACAACGCGGCCTGGGACGGGCGGCAGATGATCTTCGGCGACGGGGACGGCCGGCACTTCAACCGCTTCACGGCGGCCGTGGACGTCATCGGCCACGAGCTGGGCCACGGTGTCACCACGCACGAGTCCGACCTCCTGTACCTGCACCAGGCCGGGGCGCTCAACGAGCACTTCTCCGACGTCATCGGGGCCATGGTCAAGCAGTACGTCGCGGTGCCCCGGCAGACCGCCGCGGAGGCCGACTGGATCATCGGGGCCGGGCTGTTCACGAGCGCCGTCGACGGCGTCGGCCTGCGCTCGATGAAGGCGCCCGGAACGGCGTTCGACGACGCCGTGCTCGGCAAGGACCCCCAGCCGGACCACATGTCCCGTTTCGTGGAGACGCTCAGCGACAACGGCGGCGTGCACATCAACTCCGGCATCCCCAACCGGGCCTTCTACCTGGCGGCGACCGGACTGGGCGGGCACACCTGGGAGAAGGCCGGCGGGATCTGGTACGCCGCGATGCGGGACCCCGAGCTGCGGCGCCTGCGCCGGGTCGCCCGCTTCCAGGACTTCGCGCGGCTCACGCTCAAGCACGCCGCCGCGCTGCACGGCCCCGCGGAGCGGGCGGTGGTGGAGGACGCCTGGCAGCAGGTCGGCATCGCGGCGGAGATCGCGCCCGCCGCGGAACCGACCGCGGACGCCTGGGTGCTGCACTACAGCTGGGGCTGCACGGGCTCCTGGGCGCGTGCGTGCCTGGCGTTCCACGAGGATGGTTCCTTCACCGGTGACCTCTCGGGCCGGTGGCACCAGCAGGACGGCACGCTGCTGCTGAGCTTCGACGACGGTCCGGCCCAGTACGCCGGCACCCTGGTCGGTGACGTCGCCACCGGTGCCATGTCCACCTTCACGGGAGCGGACGGGTGCTGGCACCTGACCCGGCCGGGTGCCGCGACTACACTCGGGAGGTGATCCGACCCGGGCCCGCCACCCCTCCGCGCGGGGGCGCCCGGACCGTCCGCGGCCGAGGAAGGGACGGTGTCCTCCATGGCGAGAGTGCGCTACCACGTGGAAGGCGGCATCGCCTTCTTCCCCGGCCTGGCCGCGGAACGGGCCTTCGAGACGGAGGCCCTGCCCCCGGCCCGGCGCGACGAGCTGCTCGGCCTCTTCGACACCGTCTGCACGCACCGGCTGTCCTCGACCGGCCCGACCGTCCCGGAGGGCGCGGCCGACCAGCAGACCTACGTCATCGAGGTCCAGGAGGCCTCCGGGGTGCGGCGCCTCGTGGTGGGCGAGTTCGACCAGGACCCGGTGGCCCGGGAGCTGCTGGCGCGCCTGCGCGACTGCGCCGACCAGGGGGAGGTCGGCGGCGCACGGTGAGGCGCTCCCGGACGCCGCGGCCCTCCGTCGTGCGCGCCGACTCCGTGCGGCCGGCCATGCAGTAGAACAGGAGGCATGACCTCCCCGGACCTGCCCCCTGACCTCGTCGACGGCCTCGGCGTCCGCCGCGCCCACCCGCTCGGCGGCGGGGACACCGCCGCCGCGTTCCGCCTCGAGACGCCCCGGGGCCCCCTGTTCGCCAAGACGATGGCGGATCCGCCCGCCGGCATGATGGCGGTGGAGGTCGCCGGGCTGCACGCCCTCCGGGAGCACGCACCGGAGGCCCTCGGGGTGCCGGAGGTCGTGCGCTGGACGGAGGACGGCATCGTCCTCGAGTGGGTCGAGGAGGCCGCCGGCCCCCGCCGACCCGGGACCGAGGAGGCCTTCGGGCGGGCTCTGGCGGACCTGCACCGTGCCCGGGGGCCGGCCTTCGGCGCGCTGACCCCGGATCTGCCCGGGCGGATCGGCTCCTTCGCGGTGGACCTGTCCCCGACGCAGGACTGGGCGGAGCTCCTGCTGGAGCGGCGGATCCGTCCGCTGATGCGGGACGCGGTCGCCTCCGGCCGGATCGACCCGGGTGCCGCCGACCTGCTCGAGGAGCTCGCGCCGCGGGCCCGCGAGCTCGCCGGGCCCGACGAGCCGCCGACGCTCGTGCACGGGGACCTCTGGGCCGGCAACCGGCTCGTGGACGCCGAGGGACGGAACTGGCTGATCGACCCGTCGGCGTACTGGGGGCACCGGGAGGTCGACATCGCGATGATGCTGCTGTTCGGCGGCTTCGGCGAGCAGTGCCTGGCCGCCTACCGTGCGCAGCACCCGCTCGCCCCGGGCTGGGAGGACCGGGTGCCGTGGTACCAGCTCCCGCCGCTGCTGGTGCACGCCGTGCGGTTCGGCGGTGGCTACGGGGACGCGGCGACGAGGGCGCTGCGGCGGCTGCGGGGCTGAGCCGCGGCGTGGGAGCGGCCTGCGGCGCCTCGCTTCAGGTGCGCTTCAGGCCGCGCTGGTTGTCTGGGTCCCGCGGGGGATCCCCGGGACGCCAGGGAGTGCTGGCGGTCGCCGGTCGCGAGCCGGGGGGCGGCGACCGGCGACGTGTCCCGGGAGCCGGGTCCCGTGCGCGGTACCGAGGAGTCCGCGCACGGGATCCGGACCCGGCGTCCGGCGCGAGGCCCTGGCGCTCCCCGTCCCCGCCTGCGCCCGGGTCCGGCGGACGCGGGCTTCACTCCTGGCCGGCGGACGCCGCCCACTCGGCCACGCGGGCGCTGCTCTGCTCGTCGGAGAGGTCCTCGACCCGCGTCATGATCGACCAGCGGATGCCGAACGGATCGCGGACGCTGCCGTACCGGTCCCCGGAGACGAACGTGCTGACGGGTTCGCGCACCGTGGCACCGGCCGCGACGGCGCGCGCCACCACGTCGTCGACGTCCGGGACGTAGAGGCCCAGGGAGTAGCAGGCGTCATCGCTGTCCGGCGGCGGGACGAGGCGGAAGGCGGGATGGGCCTCGCCGAGCTGGAGGCGTCCGTCGCCGAGGTCGAGGGTCGCGTGCACCACCACGGGCGTCCCGCCGGGGCCGGGCATGTCGGTGCGGTCCACGAGGACGGCCCCGAAGACGCGGGTGCAGAAGTCGATCGCCGCGGCGGCGTCCACCACGGCGAGGAACGGGGTGAGGGCGGTGAAGCCGCGCGGGGTGCCGTCGGTCGTGTGCGCGCCGGTGACGCCGCGGACGCTCTGTTCTGTGCTCATGCCGCGAGCCTAGGGCGCGGCCTCGGCGCGGTCTTGAAGATTCCCGCCACGCCGGAGGATGGCTGGCTACGCTCGGGACATGAGCGAGCCGCCCACCACGCGGGGCCATCTCACCCCGGGACCGCAGGCCACGGTGACGCGCCTTCCCGCGCCCGACGACGTCGCCCACCTCGTCCGGCAGCTGTGGATCCCGGAGTGGGACCTGCCGGCGGGGGAGCGCGTCGAGCAGCTGGTGCTCGGGTACCCGGCGAGCAACGTGGTGGTCGAACCGGACGGGGTGGCGCTGCACGGGCCCACGACCCGCGCGTCCACCCGGTTGCTGACCGGGCGGGGCTGGGCGGTCGGCGCCCTGCTGCGCCCGGCGGGGGTCCTGCTCTTCACGCAGCGACCGGCCGGTCTGCTCGACGCGTCGGCGCCGCACGAGGCGCCGGGACTGCACCGTGCCGTGGCGGAGCTGATGTCCGCAGCCGTGCCGGCCGGGGACGCCGCCGCCCGGCGGGAGCGCGCCGCGGCGCTGCTGGTGGACCACGTCCGCGCCCGGGCGGCAGTCCTGCCCCCGGAGGCCGCACGGGACGGCGCCCTGGCCAACCGGTTGGTGGAGCTGGTCGAGGCGGACACCGGGATGCGCAGCCCGGACGACCTGGCGCGGGAGCTGCACGTGTCCGTGCGCTCCCTGCAGCGGCTCGCGGCCCGGTTCGTGGGGATGCCGCCGCAGCGGCTGCTGCGCCGTCGCCGGCTCCAGGAGGCCGCCGAACGGATGCGCGCGGACCCGGGCGCGGACCTGGGGGCGCTCGCCGGGGACCTCGGTTTCGCGGACCAGGCCCATCTCACCCGGGAGTTCCGCTCGGTCCTGGGGGCCACCCCGCGCGGCTACGGCCGCTCGCGCCCGGGATAGGACGAGGTGCCGGTGCCGTCCCCGGCCGCGGGTGTGAGGCACGAGACACCGGGAACGAAAATATCTGGGCCCCCGATCCCGTTGACACGGAAAGAAGCAGTTCCCTGATGAAAGGTTTCCCGTGCCGAAGTCCTCCCTGACCACCCCGCTCGATCTCGGCTCCCTGCAGCTGCCGAACCGTCTCGTCATGGCGCCGCTGACCCGGATGCGCTCCGGCCGCGACGGCGTCCCCGGCGAGCTCAACGTGGAGCACTACACCCAGCGCGCCTCGATGGGCCTCATCGTCACCGAGGGCACCTACCCGGACGTGGTCGGGCAGGGCTTCGCCTTCCAGCCCGGCATCCAGACCCCCGAGCAGGTCGAGGGCTGGCGGCGCGTGGCCGACAGCGTGCACGCCGCCGGCGGGCGGATCTTCATGCAGGTCATGCACGCCGGCCGGGTCTCCCACCCGGACCTCAACGGCGGCGCCCAGCCGGTCGCACCCAGCGCGGTCGCCATCGAGGGCGAGATCCACACCTACCGCGGGAAGTCCGCGCTGCCCGTGCCGCACGCCCTGACCGCCGAGGAGCTGCCCGGCGTGGTCGACTCCTTCGTGCGGGCCGCCCGCAACGCGGTCGAGGCCGGCCTGGACGGCGTGGAGCTCCACGGCGCCAACGGCTACCTGCTGCACGAGTTCCTCGCCCCGGGCGCCAACCAGCGCACCGACGAGTACGGCGGCACGCCCGAGAACCGTGCGCGCTTCGTGCTCGAGGTGGTGCGGGCCGTGGTCGAGGAGATCGGCGCGGAGCGGGTCGGGCTGCGGATCTCCCCGGAGCACAACATCCAGGACGCCTGGGAGCTCGAGCACGCGGACGTCGTGGCCACCTACACCGCCCTGGCGGCCGGCCTGGCCGACCTGGGACTGGCCTACCTCTCGGTCCTGCACCGCGAGCCGGAGGGCGAGCTGGTGCAGGGGCTGCGCCGCGCCTTCGGCGGGGTGTTCCTCGCCAACAGCGGCTTCGGGACCCCCACCAGCCGTGAGGAGGGCGTCCGGCTGCTCGAGGAGGACGTGGCGGACGGCGTCGTCGTCGGCCGTCCCGCGATCGCCAATCCCGACCTGGCCCGCCGGTGGGCCGAGGGCCTCGCCGAGAACGTGCCGAACCCGCAGACCTTCTACTCCCAGGGCGCCGAGGGCTACACCGACTACCCCTTCGCGGAGGCCTGAGCCGGTACCGTTGCCCCACCGGCACCCGCACCGGCACCGGTGCGGGTGCCGGACCCGTGCTGTGCCCGCCCGCAGAGGAGCCGCCTGTGAGCACCCCGTCACCCGCCGAGATGCGCTCGGTGCTGCTCGAGCTGGTGCGCCGTCGCGGCGCGGACAAGACCATCTGCCCCTCCGAGGCGGCCCGGGTCCTGGCCCCCGCCCGCTGGCGGGAGCTGATGGAGGACGTGCGGCAGGAGGCGTACCGACTGGCCGACGACGGGCTCGTGGACATCACCCAGCAGGGCCGTGCGGTCGACGGCCGGTCGGCGCGCGGGCCGATCCGCGTCCGACTCCGTCGACCGCCCGGACCCCCGCCACGGGTACCGTGAGCCCATGACGACCGCCCCTCTCAGTGCCCTGCTCGGTTCCGCACTCCGCGTGCCGTTCGTCCTGCTCAAGCAGGTCCGGCCGCAGCGGCCCATCCACTCCGAGGGCGCCGGGCTGGAGGGCGTCCTCACCCGCACCGGCGGCGGGTCCAGCGGCATCCGGTGGATCGACGAGGCCGGCGAGGACCCCGTGCGGGCCCGGTTCTCCCGCTCCGCCGGCTTCCCGCACGGGTGGCCCGACATCCTGGGCCTCGCCCTGCGCTGCCCGGTGCCGCCCTCCGGGCAGATCGACGGCCGCAGCGACGGCCGCGCCGACCTCCTGCTCGCCACCGCCGGCAACGGACGGCTCTCCCGGTTCGTGCCGACCCTCCACCGCTACGTCCCGGAGAGCCCGTTCACGTCCTTCATGCCCTACCGCGGCCTGAACGGCCCGGTCCTGCTGGCCGCGCACCCGCAGCCCCGGTCGGAACCGCTGCCCGCTCGCCCCGACCGGTTCCGGGCCTCCGTGGCGGCCGAGCCCTGGCGGCTGAGCCTGTCCTGGGCCACCCCGCTGGGCCCGTGGCGCCGCTTCGCCACCGTGGAGCTCTCCCCGGGCACGCCGTTCGGCGACGACGAGCGCTTCGACCCCCTGCTCAACGTCCCCACGGGCGCCGAGAACTACGACTGGACCTACCGCCTGCGCGAACCCTCCTACAGCCTCGCCCGCATCCCGGGGGACGAGCCGCGCCGGACGTAGACTGGCGCCATGGGACTGAGACTGAGCCCGGCTCCTTCCGCCTCGGCGACCCGCCGCCACGCCCTGGTGGAATCACCCATCGGCCCGCTGGCCCTCGTCGAGGAGGACGGTGCGCTCGCGGCGCTGTCCGTCGAGGGGGCCCGGCAGGGACCCGTCCCCGACTCCTTCGGCGCCCGGGACGACGACGTGCTGCCGCACGTGCGCGAGCAGCTGGACGCCTACTTCGCGGGCCGGCTCCGGGAGTTCGACGCCGACGTCGTGCTCCACGGCACCCCGTTCCAGGTGCGGGTGTGGAACGCCCTCGCCCAGGTCCCGTACGGGACGACCGGCACCTACGGGCAGCTCGCCCGCACGATCGGCGCCCCCCGGGCGGCCCAGGCGGTGGGCGCGGCGAACGGCCGCAACCCCGTCAGCCTGCTCGTCCCCTGCCACCGGATCATCGGCGCGAACGGCCGGCTCACCGGCTACGCCGGCGGCATGGCACGCAAGGAATACCTGCTGCGCCTCGAGGGCGCCCTGCTCTGACCCGTCCGGACGCCGCCCCACCAGGAGGACCCATGCCCCGCCTCGACGACCTTGCCGGCGCCAACCTGGCGAAGGCCCGCGCGGCCGTCAGCGGACGCAGCACGGAACTGGTGGTCCACGACGGCGTCCTGCGCCTGACGGTCATGGCGCTGTGCTCCGGCCGGGAGCTCGCCGAGCACGTGGCTCCGCCGGCCGCCACGCTCCAGCTGCTGCACGGCCGGATCCGCGTGCTCAAGCGCGGCCAGCTCGCCGAGGAGCTCGCCCCCGGGGACCTGCTGTCCCTCACCGACTCGCGGCACTCCGTGGAGGCCCTGGAGGACTCGGTCTTCCTGCTGACCACGGTCTCCCGGCCCTCGGACGGCTACGATCCCCGGGTCGCCTGAAGGCGGGTCGCCGCTCACCAAGGTGCCTCCGCGCCGGACGCGCGGGATGCCCCTGTCGTATGCCTCGTCCGGCATGCTCGGTTCGGCGGGCGCGGCTCAGAACGCGTAGCGGACCTCGCAGTACGGCAGCCTGCGGTGCAGCAGGTCCAGGAACTCCTCCAGGTAGCGCTGCTTGTCCCGGAACCGGTAGCGCACGTTCAGCGCTCCGTTCTGCGACCGCTTCGCCTCCTGGAGGTCCGGGCGCCACAGCACCTCCTCGGCCTTGGGGTGCCACTGCGTGTTGACCTCGTGCAGCTGGGCGTTGTGGGTCAGGAAGATGACCTCCGCGGCGAGCTGCTCCTTGGCCGCGGCGCCCAGACCGGCGTCGAGCTGGTCGAAGAGCTCCGCCCAGTCCTCCAGCCACGTGTCCGTGACGATCACCGGGGAGAAGTTCACGTGCACCTCGTACCCGGCCGCCACGAAGTCGTCGATCGCCGCGATCCGTTCGGGCACGGGGGTCGTGCGGATGTCCGTCAGCTTGGCCAGGCGCTCCGGCATCAGCGAGAACCGCACCCGGGTCCGCCCCTGCGGGTCCCAGTCCAGCAGCTCCCGGTTGACGTACTTCGTGGCGAAGGACGCCTTCGCCGTCGGGTGGCCGCGGAACAGGTCCACGAGGTCGCGCACGTTGTCGCTGAACAGCGCGTCCGCCGAGCAGTCGCTGTTCTCGCCCAGGTCGTAGACCCACGCGGCCGGATCGCACTGGTTGGGCTCCGGCTTCACGCCCTGCCGGCGGATGTGCCGGTCCAGGTAGCCGCTGATCTGCTCGATGTTGGCGAAGACCGTCACCGGGTTGCTGTACCCCTTGCGGCGCGGCACGTAGCAGTAGGCGCAGGCCATGGCGCATCCGTTGGCCGTGGACGGCGCGATGAAGTCCGCGGACCGGCCGTTGGGCCGCGCCGCCAGCGACTTCTTCACGCCCAGGACCAGCGCCTCGCGCTTGATCCGCACCCACCGCCGCACGTTGGTCTCGTCCCCGTGCAGCTCCGGGATCTGCCAGTGGCTGGGGACCTCCACCAGGGTGGCGTCCGGCCACCGCTCGAGCACCTCCCGGCCGCGGGGCAGCTCGGCCGCCGCCGGCTCGTAGTAGATGCGGGTGATGTCGACCAGTGACGGATCCGGGGGCATGCCAACGAGTCTAGGGTCCCCCTCCGACAGTGGACTTACCACTCCCGGGCGGACAGGATGGCACCATGACCGCCCGCGGGAGCGGCCGTGCCGTCCGCACGACCCCCGCGCGGGTGCCGCGCCGATCGGGGCCCGCCGCCCCCGCAGCGCCCCGTCCGCCGATCCGCACCGACCACGAGGGAGCAACCCCATGAAATCCGTATGGCTCGACACCTACGAGGTGCCGTCCGCGGCGTCGGACCCGTTCGTCCCCGGCGCGCACTACGACACCGTGGTCGCGGGGGCCGGGCTCACCGGGCTGACCACCGCGGTCCTGCTGGCCCGCGCGGGGCAGCGCGTCGCCGTCCTCGAGGCGCGCTCCGTGGGCGCGGTGACCACGGGCAACACCACGGCGAAGCTGTCCCTGCTGCAGGGCACCACGCTCTCCCAGATCCGCCGGCACCAGTCCGACGAGGTGCTGCGGGCCTACGTGGAGGGCAACCGGGAGGGGCAGTCCTGGCTGGTCCGCTACCTCGAGGAGCGCGGCGTCCCCTTCCAGCGCCGCGCCGCCTACACCTACGCCACGACGTCGAAGGGCGCCGCGCAGCTGCGCAAGGAGCTCGAAGCCGCCCACGCGGCGGACCTGCACGTGAGCTGGAGCAGCGACACCGGCCTGCCCTACGAGGTCGCGGGGGCGATCACGCTGCCGGACCAGGTCCAGTTCCACCCCATGGAGGTGCTCGGCGCCCTCGTCGCCGAGCTGCGCGAGCGCGGCGGCACCCTCGTGGAGGGCGTGCGCATCACGGGCGCGGGAGTCCGCTCGCCCCTGACCGTGCGCACCTCGGAGGGCTCCGTCCGGGCCGACCGGCTCGTGCTCGCCACCGGCATCCCGGTGCTGGACCGCGGTGCGTACTTCGCGAAGGTCTCCCCGAACCGCTCCTACGCCCTGACCTACCGGGTCCCCGGCGCGCCGGGGTCGATCCCGGAGGGGATGTACATCACCGCGGACAGCCCCACGCGCACGCTGCGCACCGTTCCGGTCGACGGGCAGGAGCTGCTGCTCGTGGGCGGCAACGACCACGTGGTGGGACGCTCCGCCTCACCGCAGGCGGCGGTGGACGACCTGGAGGAGTGGACCCAGCGGCACTTCCCCGGCGCCGAGCGCACCCACGCCTGGGCCGCGCAGGACTACGAGTCGATCAACGTCATCCCCTTCATCGGCGCCCTGCCGCGCGGTGGGGGCAACATCTACCTGGCCACGGGCTACAACAAGTGGGGGATGAGCAACGCCGTCGCCGCCGCGATCGCGCTCAGCAGCGAGATCCTCGGCGGCAGCGTGCCGTGGGCACAGACCCTGGGCCGGCGGGTGACCTCGCCGTCGGACGTGCTCACCGCCCTGAAGTTCAACGCGAGCGTGGGCCTCAACGCCCCGAAGGACTGGCTGAAGGCCGAGCTGAAGGAGCTGCCGGCCGGCGCGCCGGCGGAGGGGACCGGCGTCGTCGGCCGTGAGCGCGGGCGCCCCGTGGCCGTGTCCACGGTCGACGGGAAGACGTGCCGGGTTTCCGGGGTGTGCACCCACCTCGGTGGGGTGCTGCGCTGGAACGACGCCGAACGGTCCTGGGACTGCCCGCTGCACGGCTCCCGCTTCGCCGCCGACGGCGCCCTGCTGGAGGGCCCCGCGGTCAAGGACCTCCCGCGGATCGACGGCTGACCCCGCGTCGCGGACACGACGACGGCCCCCACCGCGATCGGTGGGGGCCGTCGGTGCTCCTGCAGCAGGCGTGCCGTGCGCCGCGCCGGGGGAGAAGGCTACTTCTTGGAGGAGCTCTCCTCGAGCTTCAGCGCGACGCCGATCGCGAAGAAGGTCGGCGTCCACTCGCCCACGAACAGGCCCCAGCGGTCGGCCTGCGGCTTGGACTTGCTCTTGCCGAGGCTGGCCGCCCAGGACAGGACGGACAGGCCGATGGACGCGAAGCCGGCCGCGTAGGCGTGCTCGCTACGGACACCGAGGTTCTGGATCGTGCTGATCATGGAGGTTCCTCTTTCCTGTGGTGGTCACCGTCGAAGGTGAGCTCGTCGAGCCGTGTCCGCCCAGTCTCACACGAATCCGGCAAATAGGAAAGCAGGCTGACGATAAAAGTGGGCGGCCGTTCCCGGGGTCCGCCGGCCCTCGAGGGCCGGCGGTCACTGAGGGCGCGCCTCCTTCGGCGGTGCCGCGGTTGTGGCCAGATGTGTGGTCCCCGAAAACCGCGTTAGCCGATGCAAAAATGTGTTTCCTCATGCAAACTGATCCATACCCGACGCACCGGCCACCACCGTCGTCGGGTGGACGCCGAACCGGTCGGGGGGCCGGTGGCGTCGACGGCCCGGGCGCGACGGAGTGCCCGGGTCGAGCTGATGATTTCTGGGGGGAAACATGCTGCCATCCGTCGTGGGCGCTCTGCTGAGCGCCGTCGTCCTCGCCTACGTGCTGCCGGACGCGAACTACAAGCGCCACAAGCGGTTCATCGTCGGCGCCAGGGGACTGCGCCGGGCGATCGTCGTCGTCTACTCGGTGCTGCTGGCGCTGAACCTGTGGTGCGCCACGGTCATGCCGGTGACGCTGGTCTGCGACGCGATCGCCGTCTCGACGCTGGTCGCCACCGGCGTCTTCGGCTTCGCCATCGCCGAGCGGCGGATCCCGGCGGCCACCGTGGTGCAGCGCCGCCGGGTGCTGGCCGTGGGGGCGCACCCGGACGACCTCGAGCTGGCCTGCGGGGCGACCCTGGCCAAGCTGGTGGACACCGGCCACGAGGTCCGCGGCCTGGTGATGAGCTCCGGGGAGGTCGGCGGCAACGCGTCGCTGCGCCCGGCCGAGGCCCAGCACGGCGCCTCGTTCCTGGGCCTGTCGGGCCTGCGGGTGCACGACTTCCCGGACACCAAGCTGGAGACGGTGACCAACGACCTGGTGCGGGCCATCGAGGCCGCGATCAAGGAGTTCCAGCCCGATGTGATCTTCACGCACTCGGCCCATGACCAGCACCAGGACCACTACGCGGTGCACCAGGCGACGCTGCGCGCCGCGCGGGCCCACCACTCCATCCTGTGCTTCGAGTCCCCCTCGGTGACCCGCGACTTCGACCCGTCGGTGTTCGTGGACATCGACGGCTACGTGGACGTGAAGGTCGAGGCCGTGCTCTCCCACCGGGACCAGGCCGGCAAGCCGTACATGACCCCGGGGCGGGTGCGGGGCATGGCCGCCTTCCGGGGCGCGCAGGCGAAGAACACCAACGCCGAGGCCTTCGAGCCGGTGCGCCTGCTCGGCTCCGCCATCGGCGACCTGTGAGCGGTGACCGGGCTCCTGGGCGCTGAGCTCCGGGCCGGCCCTCAGACCGGCCCGGAGCTGCCCGCGGGGTAGTCGAGCAGCGGCACGCGGCCGTCCTCGAAGGCGGCCAGCACCTCGTCGACGATCCGCCAGCCCTGCTCGGCCGCGTCCCCGCGGACGCTGAAGGTGTGGTCGCCCTCGAGGATGCCGCGCAGCACGCTGCCGTAGGCGGTCAGGCCCGGCCGGGCCATCCCCGAGGAGAGCGTCACCCGCGTCAGTCCGCGGGAGTCGAAGGGGCCGCCCACGTTCAGCTCCAGGGACAGCTGCTCCTCCTCGAGACCCATCCGCAGCACGTCCGGGGCGACGTCCCCGGAGCGGGGCAGCTGGTCGTAGTCGTGCGGCGGGCGGCGGAACGTGATGGCGATCTCCTGGCGCGGACGGCCCACGGCCTTGCCCGAGCGCAGGGTGACCGGCACACCGTTCCAGCGCCAGGTGTCGACCTCGAGGACGAGCTGGGCGAACGTCTCCGTGCCGCGGCTCGGGTCCACCCCCTCCTCGGCCGTGTAGTCGGGCAGCTCCCGGCCGCCCACGGTGCCGGCCGTGTACCGGCCGCGGACCGCGGCCCGGGCGGGGTCGCCCCGCCAGGGCTTCGCGGCCCGCAGCACGTGGCTGGTCAGCGTGGGGATCTCCACCTGGTCGAAGGAGGACGGCGGCTCCATCATGACCAGGGCCATCACCTGCAGCAGGTGGGACTGGACCATGTCCCGCAGCGCGCCCGTGGAGTCGTAGAAGCCCGCGCGCCCCTCCAGGCCGAGGGTCTCGTCGAACACGATCTCGACGGACTCCACGTGGTCCCTGTTCATCAGCGGCTCCAGCAGCCGGTTGGCGAAGCGCAGCCCCACGAAGTTGAGCACCGCCGGCATGCCGAGGAAGTGGTCCACCCGGAAGGTGCGCTCCTCGGGCACGAGCCGGCCCACGAGACGGTTGAGCTCCCGGGCGGTCTCCGTGTCCGAGCCGATCGGCTTCTCCAGGGCCAGCACCAGGTCGTCGGGCAGGTCCATCCCGGCCATGACCTCGCAGGCCCGGGCGGTGACGGCCGGCGGCAGGGCGAAGTACAGGCAGACCGGGCCCTCCGCGGCGTCGAGCAGGCCGGCGAGGTCCCCGGCGTCGGTGACGTCGCCGGCCACGTAGCGAGCCGTCTCCCGGGTGTGCGCGGCGGCGGGCCCGGAGGCGCCGACGGCGTCGAAGGCCTCGGCGACCACCCGCTCCCAGCCGTCCGCGGGCTCGCGCGAGGAGCCGACGACGTCGATCCGCAAATCCGGCTGCGAGCTGAGCAGCGTGCCCAGCCCCGGCAGGAGCAGGCGGGAGGTGAGGTCGCCGGTGGCGCCGAGAATGACCAGGGTCCTGATGGGCGTCATACCAGCACGCTACCCCGGCTGGTTGACTGGTCGCATGAGCAACGAATCCCGGCGGTCCCCGTCCACGCCCCTGGAGGACTACGCCCTCCTGTCCGACCTGCACACCGGCCCGCTGGTGTCCCGCGACGGGAGCGTGGACTGGCTGTGCTTCCCCCGGTTCGACTCCCCGTCGGTCTTCGCCGCCCTGCTCGGCGGCCCCGAGGACGGGCGTTGGAAGCTCTCCGCCGTCGACGGCGAGGTCGCCTCCCGCCGCTACCTGCCCCGCACCTTCGTGCTCGAGACCACGTGGCGCACCCCCACCGGCACCGCCGTGGTCACCGACTTCCTGCCCCCGGGCGGACCGGAGGGCCACCCCGACCACGCCGACCTGGTGCGCCGGGTCGAGTGCACCGCCGGGACGGTGGAGGTGGAGCACGACCTGCGGATCCGCTTCGACTACAACCGCGCCCTGCCCTGGACCCGGCGCGTGGCGGTGGACGCGGACGGCACCTGCGGGCTGCTCTCGATCGCCGGCCCCGACGCCCTGCTGCTGACCGGGCCCATGCTGCACGCCCACGAGGCCGGGCCGCCGCCGGGCGCGGCGGCGGAGGAGCCCGGCCGGCCCGACCAGGACGCGGGCGGGGTGTCCGACCGGCTGGCCGGGCGGTTCGCGCTCTCCGCCGGGGAGTGCCTCGACTGGGCGCTGACCTGGTACGAGTCCCACCACCCGCTGCCCCGGCCGGTGGACCCCGCCCGGGCCCTGGACCAGGCCGTCACGTTCTGGACCGAGTGGTCCTCCCACGTGAGCACGCACAAGCGCCACGAGCAGGCCGTGCTGCGCTCCCTGCTCGTGCTGCGGGCGCTCACCCACCGCGGCACCGGCGGGATCGTGGCCGCTCCCACCACCTCCCTGCCCGAGGAGTTCGGAGGGGTGCGCAACTGGGACTACCGCTACACCTGGCTGCGCGACGCGGCCCTGACCATCGAGGTGCTCGTCGCCCACGACTTCACCGACGGCGCGCTGCACTGGCGCAACTGGCTGCTGCGGGCCGTGGCCGGGGATCCCGACCAGGTGCAGATCATGTACGGCCTGGCCGGGGAGCGGCGGCTGGCCGAGACCGAGCTGGGCCACCTCGCCGGGTACGAGGACTCGGCGCCGGTGCGGATCGGCAACGGGGCCGTGGGCCAGTACCAGGCCGACGTGGTGGGCGAGGTCATGCTGGCGCTGGCCGCCCTGCGCGACGCCGGCGTGGCGGAGGACGAGTACTCCTGGGGGCTGCAGAAGAACCTGCTGCGCTTCTGCGAGCACCACTACGACCGCGCCGGCCACGGCATCTGGGAGATGCGCGGGGACCCGGCGTTCTTCGTGCACGGGCGGGCCATGATGTGGGCCGCCTTCGACCAGGGCATCCGCGCGGTGCGGGAGCACGGCCTGAGCGGGCCGGTGCAGCGGTGGCACGAGCTGCGGGAGCGGCTGCGCACCGAGATCATGGAGCAGGGCTTCGACGCGGAGCTGAACACCTTCACCCAGACCTACGGCGGCACCGAGGTCGACGCTTCCCTGCTCCAGCTGCCGCACACCGGGTTCGTGGCCTATGACGACCCGCGGATGCTCGGCACGGTCGCCCGGATCGAGGCCGACCTGCGCGGTGAGCACGGGCTGGTGCACCGCTACCGGACGGCCTCCGGGCTGGACGGGCTGGAGGGCGGGGAGTACCCGTTCCTCATCTGCACGTTCTGGCTCGTGGAGCAGTACGCGCGCAGCGGCCGGGTGGACGACGCCGGGCAGCTGCTGGAGCAGCTGGCGGGCTACGCCAACGACCTGGGCCTCTACGCCGAGGAGTTCGACCCCGACACCGGGCGGCTGGCCGGGAACTTCCCGCAGGCGTTCAGCCACCTGGGCTTCATCCGCGCCGTGGACGCCGTGGTGCGGGCGCGGGCCGGCGAGGACCTCGAGGAGCGCACGGCGCCCTAGCTCCGCGCGGTCGGCGTGCGCGCACCGCGCTCCGTGCGCCCCGCCGCGTGCGGGGCCGTCCCGGGCGCCGGGGCGCGCCCGCGCGCGGACGCCGTGGCGACCACGACCAGGACGGCGGCCAGGGCCGCGCCGCAGGCCAGGGTCGGCGACGGGGGCTCGCCCAGGGCCCGGCCGGCCGCGATCCAGGACAGGCCCCAGGCCGAGGCGGCGGCCACGGCCCAGCGCCCGCCCACCCGGTGCTGGATCCACGCCAGCACCGCGGCCAGACCGAGCACCACGGCCACGCCGATCCACTCCGCGCCCGGCCCGTCCTGGCGCACGCCCGAGGCGACGAGGGCGGCCGCGACGTTGGCCGCCGTCGCGACGGCGACCCAGCCCAGGTACAGCCCGAACGTGCCGTCCACCACGAGCCGGTCCAGCCGGGTGCCCCGGTCCGGCAGCTCGGCCAGGCGCTGCACGAGCAGGCCCAGGACCAGGGCCAGGGCCACGATGACGCCGACGCTGAGCCGGATCCACCCCTGCTGGGTGACCAGCAGCCAGCCGGCGTTGAGGAGCATGGAGACCGCCGCGAGCCATCCGGTGGCGCGGGCGCGCGGGTCGGCGGCGCGCGAGGGCAGCCACTGCCAGAGCGTGTACGCGAACAGGCCCAGGTAGATCACCGACCAGATGGAGAACGCCGTGCCCGCCGGGGCGAGCAGGGTGGCGTCCGCGGCCAGGGTGCCGCCGGAGGACTCCGCGACCCGGGTGCCGAACAGGCCGATCCCCACCAGGGTGCCCAGCACGCACGCGATCTCGCTGACCGTGACCACGACCTGGCGGACGCGGTCCGCGGCGGTCGTCCGGGCGGGTCCGGCAGGGGGGCGGACGGGGGCGGTGCTCACGGGAGGACCTTTCTCGAGGGGCGCGGATCCTGCCGCCACGGTAGGGGACGGACCTGGGAGCCGGCTCCGGGGGAGACCCGCGCGGGACGGTCCCCTAGAGTGACCGGATGGACTCCACCCAGCACCCCCGGCCCGTCGTGGGCCTGCTCGGGGCCACCGGCATCACCGGGCGCGTGGCACTGGCCCACCTCGTGGCGCGGGCGCCGGAGGCCGGGGTCGACGTCGTCGTCGGCGCCCGGGACCCCGAGCGCGTGCGCGCCCTGTGCGCGGAGCGCGGGATCCCCGCCCCCGAGATCGTGCCCGCCGACGTGACGGACCCCGGATCCCTGCGCGCGTTCGTGCGGCGGGCCGACGTCCTGGTCAACCTGGCCGGCCCCTACACCCGGCTGGCCCCGCCGGTGCTGGCCGCGTGCGTCGCGGAGGGGACCCACTACCTGGACCTGACGGGCGAGTCGCAGCTGGCCCGGCGCACCGACCGGGACCTGGACGCCCCCGCGCGGGCCGCCGGGGTCTCCCTGGTGCACACGGCCGGCTTCGAGGCCCTGCCCGCCGACGTCCTCGTGGACGCCGCCCGCCGGCACGCCGCCGCCCGCGGGGAGACCCTGCGCACCGCGGACCTCGTGACCTCCGTGCGCACCCCGCCGGGGGCGGGGTTCTCGGAGTCGGTCTCGGGCGGGACGCTGCAGAGCCTCGTCGAGGTCCTGCGGGACCCCGACCCCGCCCGGATGGGGGACGTCGCCGCGCGCCTGCCCGCGCCGGCGCCGGGCACCGGCACCGCCGCCGATCCGGGGGCGGTGCGCCGCACCGGTCCGCTGCGCCTGCGCGCCCGGACCGCCGGCGGCCGGGTGCTGGCCCCCATGAGCCCGCTCGCGGCGATCAACCCGCCGGTGGTCCACCGCACCCAGGCCCGCAGCCCGGTGCCCGGGGCCGCCGCCCACCCCCTCGCGTTCCGGGAGGCCGCGGACCTGGGCCGCGCGGGAGGGCTCCCGGGCGCCGGGCGGTTCGCCGCGGCCACGGCGGTGGCCGCGGTCCAGTTCCTGGCCGGGCTCGTCAGCCGCCTGCCGCACCCGGTGCGCGCCCGCCTCGCCGACGTCCTGGCGGCGCGGCTGCCGCAGGTGGGCACCGGCCCGACGGGGGACGTCCTCACCGGCTGGTCCTGGACGACCCGCGGGGTCTTCACCACCCACCAGGGGAGCACCTTCCCCGCGGTGCTGGAGGCGCAGGGCAATCCCGGCTACGGCACCACCCCCTGGCTGACCACGGAGCTGGCCCTGCGGATGGCGGTGCGCGGCGTCCCCGGGGCGGCGCTCGGCTCCGCCACGCCGGCCCTCGCCCTGGACGGGGACCTCGACGCGCTGCGGCCGGCCCGGGTGCGCGTCACGGTCGGCTGAAGCCGGGCACGCCGTGCGCCCCGGCCCCCACGAAGGGGACCGGGGCGCACCGGGACACCGCGCGCAGCGCTACGGCTTGAGCACCACCTTGATGCAGCCGTCCTGCTTCTTCTGGAACTTCTCGTACATGTCCGGGGCCTCGTCCAGGGAGGCCGTGTGGGTCTTCAGGTCCAGGACGCCCAGCGGGTCCGACGGGTCGTCCACCAGCGGGAGCAGGTCGTCGATCCACCGCTTCACGTTGCACTGGCCCATGCGCAGCTGGATCTGCTTGTCGAACATCGTCAGCAGCGGCAGCGGGCTCTTCGAGCCGCCGTACACGCCGCTGAGCGAGATCGTGCCGCCGCGGCGCACCGCGTCGATCGCGGTGTAGACGGCGTTGAGCCGGTCGCTGCCGGCGGTCTCCATGGCCTTGCGGGCCAGCGCGTCCGGCAGCAGCCCCACGGCCTGCTGCGCCACCCCCGCCACGGGCGAGCCGTGGGCCTCCATGCCGACCGCGTCCACCACGGCGTCCGGACCGCGCCCGTCCGTGCTCTCGCGCAGCTCGTCGGCCACACCCGCGTGCAGGTCCAGCGTCTCCACTCCGTGGCGCTCGGCCATGGCGCGGCGCTCCGCGACGGGGTCCACCGCGATCACGCGGTAGCCCAGGTGCCGGCCGATCCGCGCCGACATCTGCCCGATCGGGCCCAGGCCCAGCACGGCCAGGGAGCCGCCCTGCGGGGGCGCGGCGTACTGCACGGCCTGCCACGCGGTGGGCACCACGTCGGAGAGGTACAGGTAGCGCTCGTCCTCGCCGGTGTCGGGGACCTTGATGGGCCCGTAGTCCGCGTGCGGCACCCGGAGGTACTCGGCCTGGCCACCGGGAACGGAGCCGTACATGCGGGAGTAGCCGTAGATGGCGCACCCGCTGTTGTACTCGCGGACCTGGGTGGTCTCGCACTGGGACTGCAGCCCCTGGTTGCACATGAAGCAGTGCCCGCAGGAGATGTTGAACGGGACCACCACCCGGTCACCGGGCTTGAGGTTCGTGACGGCGGAGCCGACCTCCTCCACGATGCCCATGGGCTCGTGACCGACCACGTCGCCCTTGTCCATGAACGGGCCCAGCACCTCGTACAGGTGCAGGTCCGAGCCGCAGATCCCCGACGAGGTGATCCGCACGATCGCGTCCGTGGGCTCCTGGATCCTCGGGTCCGGAACCTCCTCCACGCTCACGGAGCGCCTTCCCTGCCATGTCAGAGCCTTCATCGATCCTCCTTCTCAGGGCCGCGCCCCCGTCGTCGGACGGAAACGTCAGCCTGCTGATCTGTTCGGTCGGGACCGATCCTACCCGCCGGGCCCGTCCGGGCGATAGGCCGCGGGCCGCCGGGGGCGCCCTCGTCGCCGGGGAGCAGGTCCCCCTCAAGTCCGGCGGCCGGTCCGTTCCCGTCGCCGGTCCGTGCCGGGCGACCCGGCATGTCGCGCGGGTCTTGACCCACAGCGCAGGCCGGTTGCCACCGGGTGCAGCCCGGCGCCGGAACCGGCCCACCCGGCCGTGAGCTGTCCCACACTGATCGTCGACGGGTTCCGGCCCGCCCCGATCCGCAGGGCCCGCCGCGCCCGCGTCCGGACCACCCGAGGAGATCCGCCATGCAGGAGACCACGCTCGCCACCCCGCCGTCCGCGCTCGGGGTCACCCACCCGCTGGACATGCTCACCCCGGCGGAGATCAGTGCCGCCCGCAGCGTCCTCGACGACGCCGGCCTGCTCGGGCCGGACACCCGCTTCCCGCGGGTGCTGCCCGTCGAACCCCCCAAGGCCGTGGTGCTCGGCCACGCCGACGGCGCGGACGACTTCGACCGCTCGGTGGACGTCACCCTGCTGGACACGGACACGGGCCGCACCCGCCGCGCGGTCGTGTCCGTGACGGCCGGGAAGGTCCGATCGGTCGAGACCCTGCCCACGGGGGAGCACCCCTACGGGCAGGCGCAGTACCTCTTCGAGGAGTACGACCGGGCGGCGGAGATCGTCAAGGCGGACCCGCGCTGGCAGGCCGCCATGGCCCGCCGGGGGATCGAGGACACCACCCACGCGTTCGTCTCCCCGCTCGCGCCCGGCTTCTTCCCACGGGAGGACGAGACGGGGAAGCGGATGATCCGCTCGCTGACCTTCCACCGCCGCTTCGAGGGGGACAACCCCTGGGGGCACCCCGTGGAGGGGCTGATCGCGCACGTGGACCTCACGGCCGGGGAGGTCGTCCGGCTGGAGGACGAGGGCGACGTCCCGGTGCCGATGGCCGACGCCAACTACACCCCCGAGCACGTCGGCCCGGCACGCACCACGCTCAAGCCGCTGGACATCGTCCAGCCGGAGGGTCCGTCCTTCCGGGTGGACGGCACCCACGTGACCTGGGAGAACTGGAAGCTGCGGATCGGCTTCAACGCCCAGGAGGGCCTGGTGCTCAACCAGGTCACCTTCCGCGACGACTCCGGGGAGGAGCCCGAGGACCGTTCCGTGCTCTACCGCGGGTCCGTGCCGGAGATGGTCGTGCCCTACGGGGACACCACGAACACCCGGTTCTGGATCAGCTACTTCGACGCGGGGGAGTACCTGCTGGGCAAGAACGCCAACTCCCTGAAGCTGGGCTGCGACTGCCTCGGGGTGATCCGGTACTTCGACGCGTTCGTGGCCGACGACGAGGGCCACCCGATGGAGATCCCGCACGCGGTGTGCATGCACGAGGAGGACTACGGCATCCTGTGGAAGCACACCGAGCCCGGTGAGGCCCCGCAGGTGCGCCGCTCCCGGCGCCTGGTGATCAGCTACTTCGCGACCATCGGCAACTACGAGTACGGGTTCTTCTGGTACTTCTACCTGGACGGGTCCATCCAGGTGGAGGCCAAGGCCACCGGCATCGTCTTCGCCGGGGCGTGCGTGCCCGGGCAGCCCAACCGGCACTCGGCCGAGGTCGCCCCGGGCGTGCAGGCCCCGGTGCACCAGCACATCTTCTGCGCCCGCCTCGACGTCGCCGTCGACGGCACGGGCAACACCGTGCAGGAGGAGAACCTCGTGGCCCTGCCCATGGGGGAGGACAACCCCTACGGCAACGCCTTCACGTGGTCGCGCACCGACCTCACCCGGGAGTCCGAGGGGGTCCGGGACGCGGACACCGAGACCGGCCGGAAGTGGTTCGTCACCAACCCGAACCGCCGCAACCACGTGGGCGAGCCCACCGCCTACCACCTGATCCCGATGCCCGGTCCGCGGCTGCTGGCCGCCGAGGGCTCCTCGGCGCGCCGGCGTGCGGCGTTCGCCACCCACCACCTGTGGGTCACCCGTTTCGACGAGAACGAACGCTTTCCGGCCGGGGACTTCCCCAACCAGCACGCCGGGGGCGGCATCGCCGACTGGGTGGCCCAGGACCGGGAGCTGACCGACACGGACGTGGTGCTGTGGCACACCTTCGGTCCCACCCACATCCCGCGCACCGAGGACTGGCCGGTCATGCCGGTGGACTACTACGGCTTCTGGTTCAAGCCTCACGGCTTCCTGGACCGCAACCCGGCCCTGGACCTGCCCGACTGGTCCACCGCCGGCGGGCGGTGCTGCGGCACCGAGGTGGGCGCCGCCGACCCGGTCCCCGCGGTCGGGACCGCCCACGCCGTCACCGGCACCGGTGACCGGCCCGCCCACGACTGCCGCTGCGAGGGCTGAGCCGTGAGCACCCGGACCGCCCCCTCCGGCAGCCCGTCCGAGCCCGCCGGCGCCCCGGCCCGCGGCCGCTCCGAGGAGACAGGGGGACTGGACCGCCGGACCCTGACCGTCCCGTCGCTGGTCTTCCTCATCATCGCGGCCTCCGCGCCCCTGACCGTGCTCGCGGGCGGGGTGACCTCCACCTACGCCGTGTCCGGGGTGCTGGGCGTGCCCCTGGCCTACGTGGTGCTCGGGGCGGTGCTCGCGGTCTTCGCCGTGGGGTACGGGGCGATGTCCGCCCGGATCACCAACGCGGGCGCCTTCTACGCCTACGTGGCCGACGGCCTGGGTGCCCGGCAGGGCATCGGCGCCTCCTGGCTGGCGCTGGTCAGCTACAACGCGATGCAGATCGGCCTGTACGGGCTCTTCGGCTTCGCCCTCTCCTCCTTCTTGGAGGCCCGGCTGGGCCTGGTCCTGCCGTGGTGGGCGTGCGCCCTGGCCGGGCTCGTGCTCGTGGGGCTGCTCGGGGTCAGCAGGGTGGACCTCTCGGCGAAGGTGATTGCGGTCCTCGTCGCCCTGGAGTTCCTCGTGGTGGTCGTCGTCGACGTGCTGTCCCTGGCCGTCGCCCCCGAGGGCGTCAGTGCCCAGCCGCTGATGCCCTCCGAGTTCCTCACCCACGGCGTCGGCGCGGTGCTGGCCTTCGGGATCGCGGCGTTCATGGGCTTCGAGTCCGGGGCGATCTACAGCGAGGAGGTCAAGGACCCCGCCCGTGCCGTGCCGCGCGCAACCTACACTGCGGTGGCGGTCATCGCCGTCTTCTACGCCGTGTCCGCCTGGGCGCTGGCCGTCGGCGTGGGGCCCGGCCGGATCGTCGCGGCCTCCCGGGAGCACGGCCCGGATCTCGTGTTCGTGTTCCTCGGCGAGCACGGCGGGGTGCTGCTGACCGACATCGCCCAGGTCCTGTTCATCACCAGCCTGCTCGCCGCGCTCATCGCCTTCCACAACGCCGTGGCCCGCTACTTCTTCTCCCTGGGCCGCGAGTCCGTGCTGCCCCGCCGGCTGGGGGCCGTGGGGCGGCGAAGCTCCGCCCCGGTGGCCGGCTCGCTCACGCAGAGCGGACTGGCCGTGGTGCTCGTGAGCGTGTTCGCCGTCGCCGGGCGGGACTCGGAGCTGGGCCCCCTGTTCCCCGTGCTCACCCTGTTCACGTGGCTCACCAACGCCGGGGCCTTCGGGCTGATCTTCCTGCTGGCCGTCACCTCCCTGGCCGTCATCGGGCACTTCCGGCGGGATCCCGGCGGGCACTCCGCCTGGGTGCGCTGGGTGGCCCCCGCCCTCTCGGCCCTGGGCCTGGGCACGGTCTTCGCGCTCATCCTGGTGAACTTCGACGTCCTCATCGGTGCGGAGGGTCCCAGTCCCCTGGCGGTCGTCATGCCCGCGGTCATCCTCGCCACCGGGCTCCTCGGACTGGTCTGGGGCGAGTACCTGCGGCGCCGTCGCCCCGCGGTGTTCGCCGGGGTCGGCTCCGGCCGCGCCGCCGGGGACGGCGGGCCGGACGCCGGCCCGCCGGGGACCGCGGGGCCCGAGCGCACCGCGGAGCGCGGGTGAGCACCGCGGGACCCGCCGCCGCCGCGGCGGCCCGGACGCCGCGCCGGCTGGGCGACCCCCTGAGGGCCGCACTCGTGCTGGGGACCGGCGTCTCCGTGGCCCTGCACGCACGGATGGCCCTCGACGGCGCCCACGGGCGGGGGTGGTCCGTGCTCATGGGGCTCATGGCGCTGCTGTGCCTTCCCTGTCTGCTCGCCCTGCTCCGTCCGGCGGCAGCCCACCCGGCGGCCCGCACGGTGCGGATGGCGCTGGGGACGGCCCTGGCCATGGCGCTCGGCCACGTCCTGCTGCTGCCGCTGCTGAGCCCCGGCGGAGGTCATGCCGGGCACGGCGCCCCACCCGTCGGCACGGTGCCGGCCGCCGCGGGAGGCGCCGGCCACGGGTCCGGCGTACTGGCCGTGGTCGGCGTCGAGATGGCCGTGGCCGTCCTGGCGGTCGTGTGGCTGCGTCGTACGGAGCGGCGGCCGACCTACCGTTCGGTCTAGGATGGGGCCAGCGCTGTGATCCCAGTCACGGCGGGCCGGTCCCGCGCGGCCCGCCCGCCGTCCCGGAGAGGGGACTCCCGAATGGCCTCGACACCGCCTCCGCCGCGGCCCGCCCCGGTGCAGCCCGTGCTGGCCGAGACGATCCAGGACTGGACCCGGCTCGCCTCGCAGTCCTTCGTGCCGCTGCGGTGCACCACCACGGCCCGGCGCACCTTCCGCGCGAGCCTCGTGGCGCGGGACGCCGGCAACCTGCACGTCACCCACATGCGGGTCGGGCCCCACGCCGTCGAGCGCGTGCCCGGCGCCGCCGACGGCGCCGGGTGCTTCAAGGTGAACCTGCAGCTGGAGGGCCGCTGCACCGTGGAGCAGGCGGGCCGCCGCAGCGTGCTGGGCCCGGGGGACCTGGCGCTCTACGACACGTCCGCGCCCTACCGGCTCGAGTTCGCCGAGGACGCCCGGCTGCTGGTGCTGATGTTCCCGCACGGCGTGCTCGACCTCCCCCCGGCCGCGGCCGGGCAGCTGCGGGCGGCCCGGCTCGGGTCGGAGACCGCCGTGCACGGGATGGTCTCGAGCTTCCTCGCCGCGATGGCCGAGCGGATGGACGCCCTGACCGGCATGAACGCCCAGCGCCTGGGGAACTCGGCCCTGGACCTGCTCACCACCTCGTTCAACCTCGAGCTCGACGACCAGGTGGCGGTCTCGGCGCACGAGAAGGACCGGCTGCGCGCCACGGTGCACGACTGGATCGAGGCGAACCTGTCCCGCCCGGACCTCGACCCCACGACGATCGCCCGCGCCCACTTCATCTCGGTCCGGCGGCTCCACCAGCTCTTCCACGAGGAGGGCACCACCGTCTCCGCGTGGGTCCGCACCCGCCGGCTGGAGCGGTGCCGGCGGGCCCTGGAGGATCCCGTGAGCGCCGGGGTGCCCGTCGGCCGGATCGCCGCCCGCTGGGGGTTCCCCGACGCCGCCCACTTCTCCCGCGTGTACAAGGCGGCCTACGGCATCGCCCCGTCCGAGGCGCGCGCCCGGGCGCTCGCCGGCTGACGCGCCCACCCGCCGGGCGGACCGCCCCGCGGCGCGGCCGCCGGGCTGCCGCGCTCCGGACGCGCTGCGCCGCCGACCACCCACGTCGCAGGCCGTGCACGTCGCGGATTCCCCCCGCAGCGGACAGCGCCCGCCGGGGCGGCGGCGTCCACGGTGCCGGTGGCACAGTGGGGCCCATGGACACACCTCACCCCTCCGCCCGGACCGCCCTGGTCGTCGGCGCCAGCGGCATCACCGGCTCCGCGCTCGTGGAGCAGCTCACCGACCAGGACTGGGACGTGCTCGCCCTCTCCCGCACCCCGGTCCCCGGCAGCGCCGCCCGCCACCTCGGCGCCGACCTGCGCTCCCCGGAGAGCCTCGCGACGGCCCTGGCCGAGGAGCGGCCCACGCACGTGTTCTTCACCGCGTGGTCCCGCCAGGCCACGGAGAAGGAGAACATCGAGGTCAACGCGGGCATGGTCCGCAACCTCCTGGCCGCCCTGGCCCACGCCCCGGTGGAGCACGTGGCGCTGATGACCGGGCTGAAGCACTACCTCGGCCCCTTCGAGGCCTACGGCCGGGGCACCATGCCGGACACCCCCTTCCGGGAGGAGGAGCCGCGGCTGCCGGTGGACAACTTCTACTACGAGCAGGAGGACGAGCTGTGGGCCGCGGCCGAGCGGCAGGGCTTCCGCTGGTCCGTGCACCGGGCGCACACGGTGATCGGCCACGCGGTGGGCAACGCCATGAACATGGGGCTCACCCTCGCCGCCCAGGCCGCGATCTGCCGGGAGACCGGCCGGCCGTTCGTGTTCCCCGGCTCCGAGACGCAGTGGAACAGCCTGACCGACATGACCGACGCCGGCCTGCTGGCCGAGCACATGGTCTGGGCCGCCACCGAGGAGGCCGCCGGGAACGAGGCGTACAACGTGGTCAACGGCGACGTCTTCCGGTGGCGACGGATGTGGCCGGCGCTGGCGGCGTGGTTCGGGCTGGAGTGGGAGGGTTTCCAGGGCGCCCCGCGGCCCCTGGAGGAACAGATGCGCGGCACCGAGGACGTCTGGGCCCGGATCGCCGAGCAGCACGGACTCACCGAGCCCGATCTCGCGCGCGTGGCCTCGTGGTGGCACACGGACGCGGACCTGGGCCGGCCGATCGAGGTCGTCGCCGACATGTCCAAGAGCCGGCTGGCCGGGTTCACGGGGTACCGCCGCACCGAGGACTGCTTCACCCGGCTGTTCGAGCGCTACCGGGCCGAGCGCGTCATCCCCTGACGGCCGGCCGGGGCCGTCAGCCGCCGAAGAGCGGTGCGACGGCCTTGACGAGCTGCTGGGCACCCAGGACGCCGAAGAGCAGGGCGGTGATCCCCAGCGCGATGTTGGTGTGCCACCGGTTGGCCCACTCCCGGGGGACCCGGCGGCCGTTGAGCAGGCCCAGCAGGGTCAGCGCCAGGAAGGGCATGAACAGGGAGCCCAGGACGCCGTAGGCGAGGATCAGGCCGATCGGCTGGCCCAGGACGAAGAGGATCATGGGCGGGAACGTCAGCCACAGCACGTAGAAGCGGAAGTACTTGCCGCCGACCCGGGTGTCGGGGTGGCCGGACTCCTTGCCGCGGATGTTGCCCCAGAAGTCGGCGAACATCAGGGACACGCCGTTCCACACGCCGATGATCGAGGAGAAGGAGGCGGCCCAGAAGCCGACGAGGAAGCCGGTGCCGACCACGTCCCCGTACTCCGCGCGGAGCACGGCGTAGAGGTCCAGCAGGCCCTCGTCCCCGGAGCTGAGCGCCACGCCCGCGGACCGGACCACCTCGGCCCCGACGATCAGCATGGCGATGACGAAGATGCCCGTGACCACGTAGGCCATCGAGTTGTCGATCCGCATGACGCGCATCCACTTGGGCGTGTACCAGCCCTTCTCCCGCAGCCAGTAGCCGTAGGCGGCCAGCGTGATGGTGCCGCCGACCCCGCCGGCGAGGGCCAGCGTGTAGAGCACCCCGCCCTCCGGGATGAGCGGCACGAGACCCCCGACCATCTCGGGGATGTTGGGGGTGGCGATCACGGCGAGCCCCACCACGGTGACGAACATCAGGCCGACCAGCGCGGCGGTGATCTTCTCGAAGGTGGAGTACTTCCCGAACCAGACCATGACGAAGCCGAGCAGGCCCATCATGACGGCCCAGGCCCACAGGGGCAGGACGGGGAAGACCGCGGCCAGGGGCAGCGCGGCGGAGGACATCGCGGTGGCGCCGTAGACGAAGCCCCAGATCATGATGTACGGCCCGAAGTACCACGTGGTCCACCGGCCCAGGGAGCGCCAGCCCTCGAAGATCGTGCGGCCCGTGGCGAGCGTGAAGCGCCCGGCGCCCTCCACCAGGATGATCTTCAGGATCACGCCCAGGACCACGGCCCACAGCAGCCCGTAGCCGTAGCGGGACCCGGCCACCAGGGTGGCGACCATGTCCGCGGCGCCCACGCCGGTGGCCGCGACCACCAGTCCCGGGCCCACGATCTTCCACTTGGCGGGGGCCCCGCCGTCGTCGTCCGTGCGGGCGGCGTGCGCCCCGAAGGCGTGGTCGTCGTCTGTGCGCAATGGGTGTCCTCGTCGTTGCGTCCGGTGCGCGTTCCGTGGCGGGACCGGCCGGCGAGCGCGATGCGGTACCGACGTCCGCACCGGAGTCGCTGTGCTCCGAGACACAGTACAGGGTGGGCGCGACGGCCGCGGCCGTGCCGTCCGGGGCCGGGTCAGGAGATGCCGTTCTCCTGCAGCCACATCTCGAGCAGCCCCAGCTGCCACAGCACGTTGGAGCGCAGCGGCGTGTGGTGCCGGTTGGGCTCCGCCAGCAGGGACTCCACCACCTCGGAGTTGTAGAGCCCGCGCCGCACCGCCGCCGGGTCGGTCAGCGCCGCCTCGACCCGGTCCAGGGTCCCGCCCTCCAGGGTGCGGATCGCCGGGACCGGGAAGTAGCCCTTCTTCCGGTCGATGACCTCGTCCGGGACGATCCCGCGCGCGGCGCGCTTGAGCACGCCCTTGCCGCCGTCGGCGAGCTTGAGCTCCGGCGGGATGCGCCCGGCGAACTCCACGAGCTCGTGGTCCAGGAACGGCACCCGGGCCTCGAGGCCCCAGGCCATGGTCATGTTGTCCACCCGCTTCACCGGGTCGTCCACGAGCATCACCGTGGAGTCGGTGCGCAGCGCGGCGTCGACGGCCGTCTCGGCCCCGGGGCGGCCGAAGTGGCGCTCGATGAAGGCCGTGGGCGCGTCGTGGGATGCCATCCACTCCGGGGACAGGACCTTGGCCAGCCGCGACCACGGGCGGTCGAAGAACGCCTCCGAGTAGGTGTGGCGTGCGTCGTCGCGCGCGACGTCGGCCAGCGGCGGGTACCAGTGGTAGCCGCCCAGGACCTCGTCGGCGCCCTGGCCGGACTGGACGACCTTGACGTGCTTCGAGACCTCCTCGCTGAGCAGGTAGAAGGCCACGCAGTCGTGGCTGATCATCGGCTCGCTCATCGCGGCCACGGTCCGGTCGATCGCCGGGACCAGCCGGGCGTCGTCGATCGCGATCTGGTGGTGGTCGGTCCCGAAGCGGCGGGCGACCCGGGAGGAGAACTCGAACTCGTCCCCGGACTCCTCGCCCCGGGACTCGAAGCCGATGCTGAACGTCTGCAGGTCCTCCTGCCCGCTCTCCGCGAGCAGGGCCACGACGAGGCTGGAGTCGATCCCGCCGGACAGCAGCACGCCCACCGGCACGTCCGCCACCATGCGCCGCCGCACCGCGGTGCGCAGCTTCTCGACGAGGCCGTCCTGCCAGTCCTGCGCGGACCAGTCCGAGCGGTCCTCGTCCCGGGTGAACTGCGGGTTCCAGTACTCGTGGTCGGAGCTCGACCCGTCCGGCTCGACCGTGCGCACGGTCGCCGGCGGCATCTTCCGCACGCCCTGGAGGACGGTGCGCGGGGCCGGGACCACCGAGTGGAAGGTGAGGTAGTAGGACAGGGCGGTGCGGTCGATCGAGGTGTCGACGTCACCGGCCGCGAGCAGCGACTGCACCGTGGAGGCGAACCGCAGCCGCGCGCCCGTGTGGTCGACGTACAGGGGCTTGATCCCCAGCCGGTCCCGGGCGAGGACTGTGCGCCCGCTCGTGTGCTCGGTGATCGCGAAGGCGAACATGCCGTGGAAGCGGTGGACGCACTCCCGGCCCCAGCGGTGGTAGGCCTTCAGGGCCACCTCGGTGTCCGAGGTGGAGAAGAACTCGTAGCCCATGCCGCGCAGCTCCTCGCGCAGCTGCCGGTAGTTGTAGATCATGCCGTTGAACACGATCGACAGGCCCAGGCGGGAGTCCACCATCGGCTGCCCGCCCGAGGGGCTGAGGTCCACGATCTTGAGCCGGCAGTGGCCCATGGCCACCCGGCCCTGGGCCCAGGCACCCGATCCGTCCGGGCCGCGACCGGACTGGGCGCAGGTCATGCGGTGGATCGTGCCCGGGTCCGCGGCCGCGCCGTCGAACCGGACCTCACCGGCGATGCCGCACATCAGCGCTCACCTCCACCGCAGGTCCAGGAACCGGTCGGGTGGGACGAGCCGAGGCGGAAGAGCATTCCCCAATCCTACGGGGGCGCGCCGCCGGCCGCCCGTGCGGGGACGGGGGAGGAGCCGTACGGTGCTTGTATGACCACGGATCTCGACGACCTGATCGACCTGTCCGCCCGGGACCTCGCCGCGGCCGTCCGCTCCCGGAGCGTGTCCGCGCGGGAGGTCCTCGACGCCCACTTCGCCCGGGTCGACGCGGTGAATCCGGCGATCAACGCCGTGGTCACCCAGGTGCGCGAGCAGGCCTACGCGGCCGCGGCGCAGGCGGACGAGCGCACCGCCGTTACCCCGGCGGAGGAGCTGCCGCCGCTGCACGGGGTGCCGATGACCCACAAGGACACCCACGCCACCGCCGGGATCCGCACGACCTCCGGCTCCCCGGTGTTCGCCGAGCACGTGCCCGACCACGACGACCTGATCGTTGCCCGGTTCCGGGCCGCCGGGGTGATCAGCACCGGGAAGAACAACGTTCCCGAGTTCGCCGCCGGCTCCCACACCTTCAACGAGCTCTTCGGCACCACCCACAACCCCTACGACCGCACCCGCAGCGCCGGTGGCTCCAGCGGCGGGGCCGCCGCGGCGATCGCCGCCCGGATCCAGCCGCTGGGCGACGGCTCGGACATGGGCGGGTCCCTGCGCAACCCGGCGGCGTTCTGCAACGTGGTCGGGTTCCGGCCCTCCGCCGGCGTCGTGCCCTCGGCGCCGGCCGGCAACGCCTGGGCGTGGCTGGGCCGGTCGGGCCCGCTGGCCCGCAGCGTGGACGACGTCGTCCTGGCGATGTCCGTGCTCGCCGGGCCCGACCCCCGGGTCCCCCTGGACTGCCCGGTGGGCCGGTCCGGGTTCCGGGCGCTGGCCGCCGAGGAGCTGCCCGATTCCGACGGCCGCCCCCTCGCTGGGGTGCGGATCGGGCTGAGCACCGACCTCGGCCTGGGCGTGCCGGTGGAGCCGGAGATCCTCGAGGTGCTCCGGACCCAGGCGCAGGTGTTCGAGCAGCTCGGGGCCGTGGTCGAGGAAGCCGTGCCCGATCTCCGCGACGCCGACGAGGTGTTCGACACCACCCGGGCCTTCGACATGGCCACGGCCCTGCGCGCCACCGTCGCCGAGCACCGGAAGCTCGTGAAGCCGGAGATCGTCTGGAACGTGGAGCGGGGACTGGCGCTCACCGGACCGCAGCTCATGGACGCCGCCCTGGCCCGCACCCGCCTGCACACGGCGGTGCGCGCGTTCTTCGACCGCTGGGACGCGCTGCTGACGCCCACCTCCCAGGTCCTGCCCTTTCCCTCCGAGGAGCGCTGGCCCCGCACGGTGGCAGGTATGCCGATGCAGACATATGTCGAGTGGATGCGTTCGGCGAGCCTCGTCTCGGCCACTGGCTGCCCCGCGGTCTCGGTGCCGGGCGGGTTCGCCCCCGGCGGGCTGCCGGTCGGGTTACAGCTGGTCGCCGCCCACGGGCGCGATGTCGAGCTGCTGCGGACGGCCCGTGCCTACGACCGGGCCACGCGGCACGCGGAGGTCGCGCCGGAGCTCTGAGCCGGCCGGACCGGACCCGCACGGGGTCCGGCCACCGGGCCGGGACGTCCGGGCGGCGACGGCGCCGCCGGAGCGCCCGGGCCGCCCGGGCGTGCGGCCCGGGGTCACCTCACGCGGCGGCCTCCAGCTCGAGCAGCGCCGACTTCGCTCCCGGCCCGCCGACGTACCCGCCCAGGCCGCCGTCGCCGCGCAGCACCCGGTGGCAGGGGACGACCACCGGCAGCGGGTTCGTGGCGCAGGCCGTGCCCACCGCCCGCACCGCCCGCGGACGCCCGACCTCCCGGGCCACCGCGCCGTATGACCGCGTGCTGCCGTAGTCGATCCCCGGCAGGTGCTCCTGCACCAGGCGGCGGAAGCCCCGCGAGAGCGCCCGGTCCAGCGGGAGGTCGAAGCGGGTGCGGGCCCCGGCGAAGTACTCGCGCAGCTGCTCCACGGCCGGCTCCAGCCGGGCCGGGGCGTGCAGGATCCGCGGTCCGAGCCGGTCGGCCAGGTCCGTGAGGACCTTCTCGTGGTCCTCGCGGTCGTAGGCGACCCGGACCAGGCCCTGCTCCGTGGCCGCGAGCAGCAGGGTCCCCACGGGGGTCTCGAGCGTGGTGTACGCGACGTCGAGGGCCCCGGCGGCTGCGGCGGCGCCCTCCAGCCGCCGGTGCAGGCGCGCGAGGGTGCTCCCCGGCACGGGGACGGAGGCCAGCAGGGTCTCCGCCTGCTGGACGTCGTGGTCGGTGCTCATCGGTCCTCTCCTTCGAGCTCGGTCGTGGTCAGGGTCCGGCGCAGGGCGGCCAGGCCGTCGGCGGCGGCCCGGCGGGCGGCCTCCGGGGTGCCGCCCAGCAGCTCGGCGATCTGCCGGTAGGGCAGCCCGCCCAGGTAGCGGTACGCCACGACGTGGCGCTGCCGGGGCGGCAGGGCGGCCACCGCCCCCCACACCGGGGAGTCGTGCTCGGGCACGGCGTCCTGGTGGGCGGGCGGTTCCGGCAGGTCGGCCACCGGCACCGGCGCCCTCGCCCGGGCCCGGACCACGTCCACCGCCTTGCGGTGGGCGATGGTGACCAGCCACGCCTGCACGTTGGCCGTGTCCGGGAGGCCGGGATAGGCCCGCATCGCGGCCACGAACGTCTCCGACCACGCGTCCTCGGCGTCCGCGGGGATGCTCAGCACCGCCCGGCAGACCCGCCACACGACCGGGCCGTGCTGGGTCACCAGCGTCTCGAAAGGCTGTTTCGTCGTCATCACCCCGTAGACGTCCGCGCGGGCCGGAACGTGAGATCGCACCGGGCGCGAAGGGTCGGCGCGGTCGGTGCCGCTGCCGCGGGACCGACCGGAGTCGGGTTCCCCGGCGTCATGCCGGGAGGGGCCCGTGCCCGCACCGGGTCCTTCCGGGGGACGGGCCGGCCGGGGCCGCGCTGGATCAGGCGGGCGGGGCATCCCCGCCGTCGCGGAGGGCCGCCGTGCCCCCGTCCTGACCCGTGGTGGAGGCCCGGGCGATCAGCTCCGGCCGAGCCACGATCTGACGCGGTGCGAAGTCCGGTCCGCCGGACGCCTCGGCGAGCAGCAGCTCCATGGCGCTCCGTCCGAGCTGGGTCGCGTTCTGCCGCACGGAGCTCAGCGGGACGGCAGCCGACGTGGCGAAGTCGATGTCGTCGTAGCCGATGAGAGCGATGTCCTGCGGGATCCGCAGCGATCCCCGGAAGAGGAGCCCCTGCATGATGCCGAGGGCCAGGAGGTCGTTGGCGGCGAAGACCGCGTCGGGTCGTCGATCCGCGGGCAGCCGCAGGAGCGTGTCGGCCACCTCGCGGCCGGCGGTCGTGGTCATGGCCCGGGTCTCGTGCACGTCGGGACCGGGCAGGCCTGCCGCCCGCAATGCCGATCGGGCGCCGTCGAGACGGTCGCGCACCTGGCGCAACGAGCCCGGCCCGCCGGCGAAGGCGATTCTCCGGCGGCCGAGCGACGCCAGGTGGGCCGCCGCCAGGCGCCCGCCCTCGACGTCGTCGACGGACACCGAGGAGAAGTCCTCCCGGTACGTCTGGCGGTCCACCAGCACCGTGGGGATTCCTCGTGCACGCAGTCGGGCCAGTCGCACCGACACGTCACCGACCGGGGAGATGAGCACGCCCCGCACCCGCTGCTCCTCGAAGAGGTCCAGGTAGTCCGCCTCGCGCTGGGCGTCCTCCCCGCTGTTCCCGACCAGGACGCTGATCTGCCGTGTCGCGGCGTAGTCCTCCGCGCCCCGCGCCAGTTCGGTGAAGAAGGGGTTGGAGGCGTTGAGCACGACCAGGCCCACGCTGCGGCTCAGGCCCGCCCGCAGCTGGCTGGCCGCCGCGTTGCGCACGAAGCCCAGCTTCTCGATCGCGGTGTTGACCCGGTCGCGGGTGGCCGCGGAGACCCGCTCGGGGTGGTTGAGCACGTTGGACACGGTGCCGACGGAGACACCGGCCAGCCGGGCGACGTCCTTGACGCCGACGTTCATCACGGGCTCCTCCTTCTCCGCGGGGCGGAGCCCCCACGTTACGCCCAGTCATTGAAACGGATCAACCGGAAGGAAATTTTCCTTGGGACGCCGTTGACGGCAATTCAGCGGCGTGTCTATGATCTGGCTCACAGTTCTTTTGAAACGATTTACTAGCTCGGTCACCGATCTTCCGTCGCAAAGGTGCACTCATCATGGACGTTGCAGCCCACCCGGGACATCTCCCGGTCCTGTCCTTGCAGGGGGCGTTGAAGACCTTCGGGCCGGTCGTCGCCCTCGCGGACGGCACCATCGAACTCCGGGCCGGTGAGATCCACGCGCTGTGCGGCGAGAACGGGGCCGGCAAGTCCACACTGGTGAAGATCCTGGCAGGAGTGCACGCGCCGGACGCCGGGACGTTCGAGGTGGCGGGTGCACCGGTGTCCTTCCGCACCGTGGCCGACAGCAAGGCCGCCGGCATCTCGGTCATCTACCAGGAACCGACCCTGTTCCCCGACCTGTCGGTGGCCGAGAACATCTACATCGGTCGCCAGCCCAAGAATCGCCTCGGCCTCGTGGACCACGCGCGCATGCGCCGGGACGCGAGCGCGCTGTTCGAGCGCCTCGGCGTCGACCTGGACCCCGCCCGCACGGCCGAGGGCCTGTCCATCGCCGACCAGCAGCTCATCGAGATCGCGAAGGCGATCTCCCTCGATGCCAAGGTCCTGGTGATGGACGAGCCGACGGCCGCGCTGTCCGGCAACGAGGTCGAGCGGCTCTTCACGGTGGCCCGCGCCCTGCGTGCGGACGGGGCAGGAATCCTGTTCATCTCCCACCGGTTCGACGAGGTCTTCGCGCTCTCCGACCGGATCACCGTGATGCGCGATGGCCGGTACATCACCACGCACCGCACGGAGCAGACCAGTGTCGAGGCCATCGTGCGCGACATGGTCGGCCGCGACCTCGACGCCCTGTTCCCCAAACTGGACGCGGAGGTCGGCGATCCGGTGCTCACCGTCCAGGGGCTGCAGCGCACCGGCGTGTTCGCGGACATCGACTTCGAGGTCCGTGCCGGCGAGATCGTGGCGCTGGCCGGACTGGTGGGATCCGGGCGGACCGAGGTGGCCCGGGCCGTCTTCGGGATCGACGCCTACGACGCCGGTGCGGTGCTGGTCTCCGGGCGTCCGCTCAAGGGCGGCGACCCGAAGGCGGCCATCGCCGCGGGCATCGGCTTCGTCCCGGAGGACCGCCGCAAGCAGGGACTCGTCATGGACCTCTCCGTGGGCCGCAACACCACACTGACCCTGCGGGACAAGTTCACCCGCCTCGGTCTGATCAACGGCCGCGCCGAGGCCGGGGCGGCCCGCGAGTGGACCCGCAGGCTGCAGGTGAAGACCGCCTCCCTGCACCAGCCGGTCTCCACCCTCTCGGGCGGCAACCAGCAGAAGGTCGTGCTGGCCAAGTGGCTGGCGACCGGGCCCAAGCTGCTGATCATCGACGAGCCCACCCGCGGGATCGACGTGGGGACCAAGAGCGAGGTCCACCGCCTGATCTCGGAGCTGGCCACGGAGGGCCTGGCCATCCTGATGATCTCCTCCGAGCTGCCCGAGGTCCTGGGCATGGCCGACCGCGTGCTGGTCATGCACGAAGGCCGCATCGCCGGCACGCTCGACCGGGCCGAGGCCACACCCGAAACCGTCATGCACGCCGCCACCGGAGCCACGGAGGACCACCGATGAGCACGCTTGTCGACCAGCGACCGGACACCACACCCGGACCGCGGCCCGCCCAGGGGGACGGACACCGGTTCTCCCGGTTGCTCAGGCAGCGGGAGCTGCCCGTGATCCTGGCCCTGCTGGCGCTGATCGTCTTCACCAGCATCAACAACCCCGCGTTCCTCTCCCCGCAGGGCACGAAGGACCTGATGCTCAACGCCACGATCATGGTGATCCTGGCCGCGGGGCAGGCCATGGTCATCATCACGCGGAACGTCGATCTCTCCGTGGGCTCCGTGCTCGGCCTGGTGGCCTTCGGCACCGGCACGGTCTTCTCGGCGGCGCCGGGGACGCCCATCCCGCTCGTCCTGCTCGGCGGCATCCTCTTCGGTGCTCTGCTCGGCGCTGTCAACGGGGCCCTGGTGACCCTGGCCAAGGTCCCCGCCCTCGTGATCACGCTGGGCACGCTCTACGTCTACCGCGGCCTCAACAACGCCTGGGCCGGCGGCACCCAGTACTTCGCCGGCGACCGACCCGCCGAGTTCGGCGCGCTGTCCGTGGACACGGTCCTGGGCGTGCCCGTCATCACGGTCCTCGCCCTCGTGGTCGTCGTCGGGGTCGCCGTCCTCATGGGCGGCACGCGGCCCGGCCGGGACTTTTACGCGATCGGCTCCGACCCGGACGCCGCCCGGCTCTTCGGCATCCCGGTGGCCAGGCGGACCCTGACCGTCTTCGTCGCCAACGGCGCCCTCGCCGGCCTCGCCGGGGTCCTCTACGCGAGCCGCTTCAACGCCGTCGGGGCCACGACCGGCGCCGGCCTGGAGCTCGACGTCGTGGCCGCCGCCGTGGTCGGCGGAGTGGCCATCTTCGGCGGCAGCGGCACCGTCCTCGGCGCCGCGATCGGCGCGGTGCTGCTGAACACCATCACCTCGTCCCTGACCGCGCTGCAGGTCGACAAGTTCTGGCAGCAGGCCATCGTCGGCGTCCTGATCCTCGCCGCCATCCTCATCGACCGCCTGGCGGGTCTGCGCCGGGCCAAGCACCTTCGGGAGAAGGAAGGACGCCATGTCTGACACCGCCACCGCCACGGTCGCCGACACCTCCAAGCCTCTGCCCGACGCCTCGGTCACCGGGCCCCGCTGGTGGGCCGGCCGGGACGCCGTCATGATCTACCTGCTCGTCGCCTTCCTGCTCTTCGCCGGACTCAGCATCCCGCAGTTCGCGACCCCGGTGACCGTCGGGTTCCTGCTGCTCGACGTCGTGCCCGTGCTGCTCATCGCCATGCCGATGACCCTCATCATCGTCACCGGGGAGATCGATCTCTCCGTGGCCTCCATCGCCGGGATGACCAGCGCCGTCCTGGGCGTGCTGTGGGAAGCGGGCATGGGCATCTGGGCGGCGGTCGGCATCGCCCTCGTCTGCGGTCTGGCGGCGGGGATCCTCAACGGGCTGCTGATCGCCTACCTCGGCCTGCCCTCGCTGGCCGTGACCATCGGCACCCTGGCACTGTTCCGGGGCCTGGCGCTGGTGATCATCGGGGACAACGCCGTGGCCAGCTTCCCGGTGGAGGTCACGGCCCTGGCCTCCGCCCGGCTGGGAGCGACCGGCGTCCCGCTCATCATGGTCCCCGTGGCACTGGCGGTCCTGGTCACCGGTCTGGTGCTCCACCGGACCGCCTTCGGCCGCGGCCTCTACGCCATGGGCTACAGCAAGGACGCCGCCCGGTTCGTGGGCATCGACGTCAACCGCTCCAAGTTCCTGCTCTACCTCACCAGCGGACTGGTCTCCGCGGCGGCGGGCATCTTCTGGACCTTCCGCTACACCAGCGCACGGTCCGACAACGCCTCCGGGCTGGAACTGACGGTCATCGCCGCCGTCCTGCTGGGCGGGGTCTCCATCTTCGGCGGCAAGGGCACCGTGCCCGGGGTCGTGGCCGGCGTCCTGCTCATCGGCGCGCTCAACTACGCGCTGCGCCTGGACCGCGTCTCCGACGTCGTCCTCGTCACCGTGACCGGCCTGCTGCTCATCGCCTCGGTGATCGCTCCCAGCATCGGTGACGCCGTCCGACGGTGGCGGCACGCCCGCACCCTGAGGAAGCAGCTGGCGCAGCCGGCCGGCACCTGATCCACCTCCACATCCGCTCGTCCGCCCACCGCTCGCCGGACACGTCCCGGCCAGGAAGGAACCACCGATGTTCACCACCCGATCCCGCGCCCAGCGCCTCACCGGCCTCATGGCCCTCGCGACCGCCGGCGCACTGTCCCTGTCGGCCTGCGGCGGAGGGTCCGCCGACGCCCAGGGGGAGGGGGGCGAGGAGGCCGTCAGCGACGCCGCCATCACCTTCGTCCCGAAGCAGCTGAACAACCCCTACACCGATGTCGTGCTCAACGGCGGCCAGGAGGCCGCCGAGGCCGCCGGCTTCGCCTCCAACAACGTCGTCGGTCCCCTGGAGGCGTCGGCCTCCAGCCAGGTGACGTTCATCAACGCCGAGACCCAGGCGGGCACCGAGGCCATCGCCATCGCGGCCAACGATCCGGACGCCGTCTGCGGCGCCCTGGGCGAGGCCCGCTCGGCCGGCGCCAAGATCGTGGCCTTCGACTCCGACACGAACCCGGACTGCCGCGACCTCTTCGTCAGCCAGGTCAACGCCAAGGACGTCGCGCTGGTCCAGCTGGAGATGATCTCCGAGCAGATCGGCGGGGAGGGCAAGATCGCCATCCTCTCGGCGACCGCCAACGCCACCAACCAGAACGAGTGGATCAAGTACATGGAGGAGGAGCTCGCGTCCAACCCGGAGTACGAGAACATCGAGCTGGTCGCCAAGGTGTACGGCGACGACGACGACAACAAGTCCTTCCAGGAGGCGCAGGGCCTCCTCCAGGCCCACCCGGACCTGGCGGGCATCGTCTCCCCGACCACCGTCGGCATCGCTGCGACGGCCCGCTACCTCTCCACCTCGGAGCACAAGGGGGAGGTCGCGCTGACCGGTCTCGGCCTGCCGAACGAGATGCGGTCCTTCGTCGAGGACGGCACGGTCACCGAGTTCGCCCTCTGGGACCCGGCCCAGCTGGGCGAGGTCACCGCCCACGCCGCCAAGGCCCTGGTGGACGGCACGATCACCGGTGAGCCCGGTGAGACCTTCACCGCCGGGGAGCTGGGGGAGCGCACGATCGAGGAGGGCGGCATCGTCGTCGTCGGTCCGCCGACCGAGTTCAACGCCGAGAACATCGGCGACTACGACTTCTAGGTCGCCGCCGTCCCGGTGCAGGGAGCCCGCTCCTGCACCGGGACGCGCCCGGCCGGCACCCCCGTCCCGCCCCGACCCAGGAGACCACCATGTCCTCGCCAGTCACTGATCCGACGTCCACCGGCTCGATCACCGCGGTCCTCGGATCCCCTCCCCGGGGGGTGCGACGCCGGACCCGCATCGGTCTGGTCTCGGGCGGTCTCGGCGCCTACTGGCCCCAGTTCCCCGAGCTGCTCCCCCAGCTGCGGGACTCCGCGGCCTACGTCACCGGCCGCTTCCGGGACAGGGACGCCGAGGTCGTCGACGCCGGGTTCGTCTCCGACGCCCAGGAGGCCGCCGCCGCCGCGGAGAAGCTCCGTGCGGCCGACTGCGACCTGATCGTCATGTTCCTGGCCACCTATCTGACGAGCTCCATGGTCCTGCCCATCGCCCAGCGCTCCCACACCCCGGTGCTGGTGATCGACCTGCAGCCCACCGAGGCCATGGACCACGCGAGCTTCGGGACCGGGGAGTGGCTGGCCTACTGTGGGCAGTGCCCGGTGCCGGAGGTGGCCAACGCCTTCCGGCGGGCGGGTGTCCCGTTCCGCTCCGTCTCGGGGCACCTGCGGCAGGAGTCGGCGTGGGTCCGGATCGACCGGTGGATCTCGGCGGCGTCCGTGCGCGCCCGGCTGCGGACGGCACGCCACGGACTGATGGGCCACCTCTACCCCGGCATGCTCGACGTCTCGACGGACCTCGCGAGCGTCTCCGCGACCTTCGGCTCTCACGTGGAGGTCCTGGAGTTCGACGACCTCCGCGAGCGCGTCGCCGAGGTCACCCCGGAGCAGACCGCCGACCGGGTGGCGCTGGCCCGGCAGGTCTTCGACCTCGACGGGTCGGTGAACGAACCCGATCTCGCCTGGGCCGCCCAGGTCTCGGTGGGGCTGGACCGGCTGGTGGCGGACTTCGACCTCGACTCCATCGCGTACTACCACCGCGGCCTGGCCGGAGAGCTGCACGAGCGCCTGGGCGCGGGCATGATCCTGGGCGCGTTCCTGTTGACGGCGCGTGGTGTCCCGGCGGCCGGCGAGTACGAGCTGCGGACCTCGATCGCCATGCTGGCCGCCGAGTCCATCGGCGCGGGCGGTTCCTTCACCGAGATCCAGGCGCTGAACTTCCACGACGACGTGGTGGAGATGGGGCACGACGGGCCGGCCCACCTGCGCGTCTCCTCCCGCGACCCGCTGCTGCGAGGACTCGGCGTCTACCACGGCAAGCGCGGGTGGGGGGTCTCCGTCGAGTTCGACGTCCAGCACGGCCCGGTCACCACGTTCGGGATCGGCCAGGACCGGGACGGCTCCTACGCCTTCATCACCTCGGAGGGCACCGTGGTGGACGGTCCGCTGCTGAAGATCGGCAACACGACCTCCCGGGTCGACTTCGGCGGCGATCCCGGGCTGTGGGTCGACGAGTGGAGCCAGACCGGGATCGGTCACCACTGGGCGCTCTGCACCGGTCACCGCGCCGGTGACCTCGCCGCCGCCGCGTCCCTGCTCGGCCTCGAGCACCGCCACGTCACCCTCTGACACCCCTCACGACCCACCACCGAACAGGAGCCCCACGTGGAACGCGTCTGTTTCAGACTCCAGGTCAGGCAGGAGCACCTCGCGGAGTACACCCGCCGCCACCGCGCGGTGTGGCCGGACATGCTCCAGGCGCTGCAGGCCACCGGCTGGCACAACTACTCGCTCTTCCTGGGCGAGGACGGCCTGCTGATCGGCTACCTCGAGACCGAGGACCTGGCCGCCGCCCGGGCCGGCATGGCCGCCACCGAGGTCAACGCCCGGTGGCAGGCCGAGATGGCCCCCTTCTTCGAGGACCTCGGGCTTCCACCCGACCAGGGGTTCCTCCGGCTGGCCGAGGTGTTCCACCTCGAGGACCAGCTCACCGCCCACGTCACCGGCGGCGCGGACCACGACCACCAGCACACAGGAGACCTCCGATGACCGCCACCCTTCCCGTCCACGTCGAGAACCACCTGGCCGCCCAGGCCATCGAGCTGCCCTCCTGGGCGTTCGGCAACTCCGGGACCCGGTTCAAGGTGTTCTCCACGCCCGGGACGCCGCGCACGGTGGAGGAGAAGATCGCCGACGCCGCCGAGGTGCACCGGCTGACCGGGCTCGCGCCGTCCGTGGCGCTGCACATCCCCTGGGACCGGGTCGACGACTACGCGGGCCTGGCCCGCTACGCCGCCGACCAGGGGGTGGCCGTCGGGACCATCAACTCCAACACCTTCCAGGACGACGCCTACAAGTTCGGCTCCCTCACCCACACCGACCCCGCGGTGCGGCGGCGAGCGGTGGAGCACCACCTCGAGTGCCTGGAGGTCATGGACGCCACGGGCTCGCGGGACCTGAAAATCTGGCTGGCCGACGGCACGAACTACGCCGGCCAGCAGGACATGCGGGGCCGGCAGGACCGGCTGGCCGAGTCCCTCGCGGAGATCTACGCCCAGGTCGGGGCCGGGCAGCGGCTGGTGCTGGAGTACAAGTTCTTCGAGCCGGCGTTCTACCACACCGACGTGCCGGACTGGGGGACGGCCTACGCCCAGGTCGCCGCCCTGGGGGAGCGGGCCGTGGTGTGCCTGGACACCGGCCACCACGCCCCCGGCACCAACATCGAGTTCATCGTGATGCAGCTGCTGCGGCTGGGGAAGCTGGGCTCGTTCGACTTCAACTCCCGCAACTACGCCGACGACGACCTCATCGTCGGCGCGGCCGACCCGTTCCAGCTCTTCCGCATCATGGTGGAGGTCGTCCGCGGAGGCGGGCTCGACCCCGCCTCCGGGGTGGCGTTCATGCTCGACCAGTGCCACAACGTCGAGGAGAAGATCCCCGGCCAGATCCGCTCCGTGCTCAACGTCCAGGAGATGACCGCCCGGGCCCTCCTGCTGGACCGGGCCTCGCTGACGGCCGCCCAGGAGGCCGGGGACGTGCTGGGGGCCCACCAGATCCTGATGGACGCCTTCTACACCGACGTCCGGCCCGCCCTGGCCGCCTGGCGGGAGTCCCGCGGCCTGCCGGCCGACCCGATGGCCGCCTACGCCGCCTCCGGGTACCAGCAGCGCATCAGCGCCGAGCGGGTCGGCGGCACGCAGGCCTCGTGGGCCTCCTGAGCCGCACCTCCTGAGCCGCACCTCGCAAAACGGGGTGCCCCCGCCGCCGTCAGCCCGCGGCCGTTCGCATCCTCGGCCGTCCCGGCCACCGACCCCGAGAGAGATCCCCGATCATGCACACCACCACGCACTCCGTCGTCGCCGACCTCATCGCCCGCTCCCACCGGCTGGGCGCCGATCCGAAGAACACCAACTACGCCGGCGGCAACACCTCCGCCCAGGGCACCGCCACGGACCCGGTGACCGGCGAGGACGTCGAGCTGCTGTGGGTCAAGGGCTCCGGCGGGGACCTGGGCACGCTCACCGAGCAGGGACTGGCCACCCTCCGGCTGGACCGGCTGCGGGCCCTGGTGGACGTCTACCCCGGGGTGGAGCGCGAGGACGAGATGGTCGCCGCCCTCGACTACTGCCTGCACGGCAGGGGCGGGGCCGCCCCGTCCATCGACACCGCCATGCACGGGCTGGTCGAGGCCGCCCACGTGGACCACCTGCACCCGGACTCCGGGATCGCGATCGCCACCGCCGCCGACGGTGAGCGGCTCACCGCGGAGATCTTCGGCGGGAAGGTCGTGTGGGTGCCCTGGCGCCGCCCCGGCTTCCAGCTCGGGCTCGACATCGCCGCGATCAAGGAGGCCCACCCGGGCGCGATCGGGTGCATCCTGGGCGGGCACGGCATCACCGCCTGGGGCGACACCAGCGAGGAGGCCGAGGAGAACTCGCTGTGGATCATCCGCACCGCCGAGGCCCACATCGACCAGCACTCGACGCCCGAGCCCTTCGGACCCGTCCTGGACGGCTACGAGGCCCTTCCCAAGACCGAGCGGCGCGCCAAGGCCGCGGCCCTGGCCCCGGTGATCCGCGGGCTGGCCTCCGCCGACCGGCCCCAGGTGGGCCACTTCACCGACGACGCCCGGGTGCTGGAGTTCCTGGCCGCCGCCGAGCACCCGCGCCTGGCCGCGCTGGGGACCTCCTGCCCGGACCACTTCCTGCGCACCAAGGTCAAGCCCCTGGTCCTGGACCTCCCCGCCGACGCCCCCGTGGAGGAGTGCGTGCGCCGGCTGCGGGAGCTGCACGAGGCCTACCGCGCGGACTACCAGGCCTACTACGACCGCCACGCCACGGCCGGGTCCCCGGCCCTCCGCGGAGCGGACCCCGCGATCGTGCTGGTGCCGGGGGTGGGCATGTTCTCCTTCGGCAAGGACAAGCAGACCGCCCGGGTGGCCGGGGAGTTCTACCTCAACGCGATCAACGTCATGCGCGGGGCCGAGGGCATCTCCCGCTACGCGCCCATCGACGAGGCGGAGAAGTTCCGCATCGAGTACTGGGCGCTGGAGGAGGCCAAGCTGGCCCGCATGCCGCGGCCCAAGCCCCTGGCCACCCGGATCGCCCTGGTCACCGGGGCGGCCTCGGGCATCGGCAAGGCGATCGCCACCCGCCTGGCCGCCGAGGGCGCCTGCGTGGTGATCGCCGACCTCGACCTCGACAAGGCCCGGGCGGCCGCCGCCGAGCTCGGCGGGACGGACGTGGCGGTCGGAGTCGCCGCCGACGTCGCCGACGAGGCCGCCGTGCAGGCGGCCATCGACGAGGCCGTGCTGGCCTTCGGGGGCCTGGACCTGGTGGTCAACAACGCCGGGCTGTCCCTGTCCAAGCCGCTGCTGGAGACCACCGAGGCCGACTGGGACCTCCAGCACGACGTCATGGCCAAGGGCTCCTTCCTGGTCTCCAAGAACGCCGCCCGGGTGCTCATCGCCCAGGACATGGGCGGGGACGTCGTCTACATCTCCTCGAAGAACTCCGTGTTCGCCGGGCCCAACAACATCGCCTACTCCGCCACCAAGGCCGACCAGGCCCACCAGGTGCGCCTGCTGGCCGCCGAGCTGGGCGAGCACCAGATCCGCGTCAACGGGATCAACCCCGACGGGGTGGTCCGCGGCTCGGGGATCTTCGCCGGCGGCTGGGGCGCCAAGCGCGCCGCCGTCTACGGGGTCCCGGAGGAGGAGCTGGGCCAGTACTACGCCCAGCGCACCCTGCTCAAGCGAGAGGTGCTGCCCGAGAACGTCGCCAACGCGGTGTTCGCCCTCACCGCCGGGGACCTCTCGCACACCACCGGCCTGCACGTGCCCGTCGACGCCGGCGTGGCCGCCGCGTTCCTGCGCTGATGCGCGCCCGGCAGCGGAGGCGACGACCATGACGAGGACCGTGGCGGCGGTGGACCTGGGCGCCACCAGCGGGCGGGTGGTCCTGGGCGGGATCGAGGACGGGCGGCTGCGGCTGCGCCACGTCGCCCGCTTCCCCAACCAGCCCGTGCGCCTGCACGAGGGCGGGCGCACCGGGCTGCACTGGAACATCACCGAGCTCCACCGGTCCCTGACCGCCGGGCTCGCCCAGGCCCTGCGACAGGGCGACGACGTCGTCTCCGCCGGGATCGACTCCTGGGCCGTCGACTACGCGCTGCTGCGCGGCGGCCGGATGCTCGGGGTGCCCTACCACTACCGCGACGAACGCACCGCCGCCGGGGTGGACGCCGTGCACGCACAGGTGCCCCCGGAGGAGCTCCACGCCCGCACCGGACTGCAGCACCTGCCCTTCAACACGGTCCACCAACTGGCCGTCGACCGGGACCGCGGGGACCTGGACCTGGCCGACCGGATGCTGCTGGTCCCGGACCTGATCGCCTACTGGCTCACCGGCCGGCAGGTCGCCGAGACCACCAACGCCTCCACCACCGGACTGCTCGACGCCCGGACCCGGCGCTGGGACACCGGGCTGATGGACCTGCTCGGATATCCCCGCGAGCTCTTCGCCCCCCTCGTCGCCCCCGGCACCACGATAGGGGAGCTGCTGCCGGAGGTCGCCGCCGAGCTCGGGGCGGCACCGGGGCTCGCGGTGACCGCCGTGGGCTCCCACGACACCGCCTCGGCCGTGGTCGCCGTGCCCGCCGCCGACGCCGGGTCGGCGTTCATCTCCTCGGGCACGTGGTCGCTGGTCGGGATCGAGCTGGACGCCCCGGTCCTGACCGCGGAGAGCCGTGCGGCCAACTTCACCAACGAAGGGGGGGTCGACGGCCGGGTGCGCTTCCTGAAGAACGTCTCGGGGCTGTGGCTGCTCTCCGAGTCGATGCGCACCTGGGACGGCCCCGGCGCCACCGACGCCAGGCGCAGCAGCGACCTCGCGGCGCTGCTGGCCGAGGCCGCCGCGGTGACCCGGCCCGTGCCCGTCGTCGACGCCACCGACGAGCGGTTCACCGCCCCCGGGGACATGCCCGCCCGGATCGTGGCCTGGTGCCGGGAGCACGACCTGGAGCCCCCGCGGACCCGCGCCGAGGTGGTGCGCTGCATCCTGGAGTCGCTGGCGGCCGCCTACGCCACCACGATCGAGCAGGCCGAGCAGCTGTCGGGGCGGGCGATCCGCACGATCCACGTCGTCGGCGGCGGGTCCCAGAACGCCCTGCTGTGCCAGCTCACCGCCGACCGCACCGGCCGCACCGTCGTCGCCGGTCCCGTGGAGGCCACCGCCGTCGGCAACGTCCTGGTCCAGGCCCGCGCCGCGGGCCTGGTGACGGGGGATCTCGAGGCGCTGCGCGGCATCGTGGCCACCACCTTCGAGCCCGTGCGCTACCAACCGCGGACCGTGACGGCCACGGCGCGCTGAAGCGGCCCGCGCGGAGGCGCCGGGGCGGACCCCCGTGCGGGCAGTGTTTACGGAACCGGCCTCGCACGGTAACGGCTGTGAAACAGGTCGTCCATTGAATGTGGACGTCGATATTTGTGTTTCATCCGCTGGCGTCCCGGGCCGCACCCCGTGCGGGACCGGGAGCGCCCCGCCTGGAAGGCCGGCACCATGTCCACCGTCGCTCCCGACCCGATCCAGCACCCTCCGGCGGTGGCCGCACCGGCGGCGCCCGAGGGCGCCGCGATCCGCTCCGTCCACGACGACCGGCTCACCAACGAGGACCTCGCGCCCCTGCGGGAGCAGAAGTGGTCCTGGTACAACATCTTCGCCTTCTGGATGTCCGACGTGCACTCCGTGGGCGGCTACGTCACGGCGGGCAGCCTCTTCGCCCTCGGCCTCGCCAGCTGGCAGGTGCTCGTGTGCCTGGTGGTCGGCATCGTCGTGGTGCAGGTCCTCGCGAACCTGGTGGCCAAGCCGAGCCAGCAGGCCGGGGTGCCCTACCCGGTGACGGCCCGGCTCGCCTTCGGCGTCCGGGGCGCGAACATCCCCGCGATCATCCGCGGCCTGATCGCGGTGGCCTGGTACGGCATCCAGACGTACCTGGCCTCCAACGCCCTCGTCGTGGTGATGCTGCGGCTGTGGCCGTCCCTGGGGGCCTACGCCGATGCCGGACAGCACGGCTTCCTGGGGCTGTCCGCCCTCGGCTGGGCCGGGTACGTGATCCTGTGGATCGCCCAGGCCCTGGTCTTCTGGCGCGGGATGGACTCGATCCGCCGGTTCATCGACTGGGCGGGGCCCGCGGTGTACGTGGTGATGTTCGCCCTGGCGATCTACCTGGTGGCCAACGCCGGGTGGAGCAACGTCGACTGGACCCTGGGCACGGTGCAGTTCACGGGCTGGGAGGCCCTGCCCGTGATGCTCACGGCCATCGCCCTCGTGGTCAGCTACTTCTCGGGTCCGCTGCTGAACTTCGGCGACTTCTCCCGCTACAGCCGCAGCTTCGCCGACGTGAAGCGGGGCAACTTCTGGGGACTGCCGATCAACTTCACCCTCTTCGCCCTGCTGACCGTCACCTGCGCGGCGGCCACCGTCCCGGTGTACGGCGAGCTCCTCACCGACCCGATCGAGACCGTCGCCCGGCTCGACAGCACCTGGGCGATCCTGCTCGGCGCGCTGACCTTCACGATCGCCACCATCGGGATCAACATCGTGGCCAACTTCGTCTCCCCGGCCTTCGACTTCTCCAACGTCGATCCGCGCAGGATCTCCTGGCGGATGGGCGGGATGATCGCCGCGGTGGGCTCGGTGCTGATCACCCCGTGGAACCTCTACAGCAGCCCCGAGCTGATCCACTACACCCTGGACACCCTGGCCGCCTTCATCGGCCCGCTGTTCGGCGTGCTCCTGGTCGACTTCTACGTGGTGAAGAAGCAGCGGATCGACGTCGACGCCCTCTACTCGATGAGCCCCGAGGGCCGCTACTGGTACCGCAACGGCATCAACCCCAACGCGGTGCTCGCCACGTCCGTGGCCGCCCTGGTCGGCCTGGTCCTCGTCCTGGTCCCGGGGCTCGGCGGCATCGCGGCGTTCAACTGGTTCATCGGCTGCGGCCTGGGGTCAGCGATCTACTGGCTGGCCTCCGTCCACGGCCCCTGGCGGGAGGCCCCGCAGGCCGAGACGGCGCCGGCCTCGTGACGCGGACGAGCCGACCCGGCCGGGGGACTCCCGGCCGGGTCGGCTCGTGGTGGTGGGACTACACGTCCTGGCGGGCGCGGTTGACGATCTTGTTGCGCACCGTGATGGCCAGCACGACGAACAGCAGGCCGTAGAGCACCAGCGGGATCGGCCCGGACACGAAGACCGAGTAGTCGCCGTTGGAGGAGAGCAGGGCGTCGCGCATGCTGGTCTCGGCCAGCGGGCCGAGCACGATGCCGATCATCAGCGGCGCCAGGGGCATGCCGTAGCGGCGCATCACGAAGCCGAGCACGCCCAGGCCCAGGAGCAGGAACAGGTCGAACGTGGAGCCCGAGGTCGCGTAGATGCCCAGGCCGCAGAACACCGTGATCCCGGCGTACAGGTAGGGCCGCGGGATCAGCAGCAGCTTCGACCAGACCCGCGCGAAGGGCAGGTTGATGGCGATCAGCACGATCATCGCCAGGAAGAAGCTGGCCAACAGGGACCACACCAGGTCCGGGGAGCGCTCGAACAGCAGCGGGCCGGGCTGGAGGCCGTACTGCTGGAAGGCCGCGAGCATGATCGCCGCCGTGGAGGACACGGGCAGGCCCAGGGCCAGCAGCGCGCCCATGGCCGTGCCGGTGGTGGCGTTGCCGGCGGCCTCGGGGGCGGCCAGGCCGCGGATCGAGCCGCGCCCGAAGGACGGCTGGGCCCGGCGCCGGTCGAGGCGGCGCTCGAGGTCGTAGGACATGAACGTCGGCACCTCGGCCCCGCCCACGGGGATGACGCCGAACGGCAGGCCGATCGCGGTGCCGCGCGCCCACGCCGGGGCCGCCTCGCGGATCTCCCGGCGGGAGAGGAAGGGCCGGCCGGAGAGCTTCATCTGGTGGGCGGCCGGGTCCCGGCGGATGCGCGAGGCCACGTGCAGGGCCTCGCCCAGGGCCAGGACGGCCACCGACACGGTCACGAGGGAGATGCCGTCGAACAGGTCGGGGGAGCCGAGGGTGAACCGCTCGGTCCCGGAGACCGAGTCGATGCCCACGGTGGCGATGCCCAGCCCCAGCACCAGGGCCGCCAGGCCCTTCACCGCGGAGTCGGCCACCACCGAGGAGGTGGCCACGAAGGCGAACAGCGCCAGCGCGAAGTACTCGGCCGGGCCGAAGTTCGCGGAGAGGTCCGCCAGGGCCGGCGCGAGGAACACGACGACGACGGAGGCGGTCATGCCGCCGATGAAGGCGCCGATCGCCGCGGTGGCCAGCGCCTGCGGGGCGCGGCCGTCCCGGGCCATCTTGTGGCCCTCGAACGTGGAGGCGATCGCCGAGCCCTGGCCCGGGGTGTTCATCAGGATGGCCATCGTGGAGTCGCCGAACAGGCCGCCGAAGTACACGCCGGAGAACATGATGAACGCCGCCGTGGGGTCCAGGGCGAACGTCAGGGGCAGCAGCAGCGCCACCGCCATGGAGGAGCCCATGCCGGGCAGGGTGCCCACCGCGGTGCCGAGCAGACACCCGACCACCACCCAGAGCAGGTTCATCGGGCTGAGGGCTCCTTCGAAGCCCTGCATCAACAGGCTGAGTGTGTCCATGTCAGAATCCGCTTCCCAGGAGACCGGACGGGAGGTTCAGGCCCAGTCCGACGTCGAATGCCAGGTAGATGACGCTGCTCAGGGTCAGCGCCAGGGAGATGTCGAAGAGGTGGCGCCGGGAGCCGACCCCGCGGGCCACGCACCAGAACAGGAGTGCGGCGGCCAGGATCCAGCCCAGGAACTCCAGGGTCAGGGCGAAGACCAGGAACCCGCCCACGGCCCAGACCAGCGCGGACCAGTCCGTGTAGGTGCGGTACGTGCGTCCGCCGGTCTCCTCCACGGGCTCCGGGGAGCGCAGGTAGTGCAGGACCATCAGGGCCGCCAGGACGTAGCCGGCCACCATCAGGATGCCGGGGTAGAACCGGGGGCCGGGGAAGTCGGTGCCCTCGGGCACCGCCATGGTGAGGATCCCGTGCAGCAGGTAGGAGCTGAAGGCCGTCATGATCAGGGGCAGGACCAGCCCGCTGCGGCCGTGCCACCACGAGCGCTCGGCCCGGGCGTCATCCGCGTGGCGCGGGGCGGTCCCGTCGGGGACCTCCGCCACGGCGTCCGTGTGCGAGGACATGGGAGTGCTCATTCCTACTTCAGCTCCTTCACCAGTTCGGCGATGCGCCGCTGCTCCGAAGCCATGAACTCGTCGAACTCCTCGCCGGCCAGGTACACCTCGGTCCACTTGTTGCGCTCCACGGCGTCCTGCCACTCCGGGGTGGCGACGGTCTCCTCGAGCAGCGTGCGCAGCTCGGCGAACTCCTCGTCCGTGATCCCGGGGGCCGCGACCGCGGCCCGCCAGTTGGCCAGGTCGACCTCGTACCCCTGCTCGGTCAGCGTGGGGATGTCGACGCCCTCCAGCTGCTGCGGGGCGGCCAGACCCAGGGCCCGCAGGCGTCCGGAGTCGATCTGGTCGGCGACGTCCTTGTAGCCGGAGGTCGCGGCGTCGGCGGTGTGGGTGATCAGGGCCTGGGTGGCCTCGCCGCCGCCGGAGTTGGGGATGTAGGTCGTCTGGGGCGGGTCGATGCCCACCTCCAGGGCCAGCTCGGTCATCACCAGCTGGTCGAAGGTGCCGCCGCCGGTCCAGGCCACGGCCTTGGGGTCGGCCTTCCAGGCGGTCACGAGGTCGTCGAGCGTCTCGTAGGGCGAGTCGGCGGGCACGACCACGACGTCGTACTCCTCGACCACGCGGGCGATGGGGCGCACGTCCTCGTGCGTGACCGCCGAGTCCAGCTGCTCCACACCGGCGACCAGCCCCGCGCCGGTGACCATCATCTTGTTGGGCTCGCCCTCCATCGTGGAGAGCTTGCCCAGGCCGATGGTGCCGGCCGCGCCCGGGATGTTGACCACCTCGGAGTTCACGACGAGGTTGTTCGCGCGCATGGCCTGCTGCTGCTCGCGCATGAACGTGTCCCACCCGCCGCCGGGGCCAGCCGGTGCGATGAGGGTCAGGTTCGACCGCAGGTCGGTGCCCGCGGTCGCCGACTGGATCGAGAAGAAGGCGGCCAGGCCGATCACGACGGCGGCGACGGCGCCGTACACGGTCATGGCCACGGGGTGCCGTCGCCGCGCGCCCGGCTGTGCCTGATCTGGTGGTGCACTCACAGGAGTTCGCTTCCTTCGGAGGAGGGGACGAGAGATGGCTCCGACCGAGCCGTCCATCCGACGATAAGTGACCCGGATCACGCGGCGGCCCTTGTTCCGGCTTTCGTGCGTACTGATCGTTGTGCAGGTTCTGCGCATTCTGCTCACGGCCGGGGAGATGCGCGTCACAGGTTCGGCCGTAGGGTGGACCTCGCTGTGTCCGTCCACCCCACCCACCGCGGAGGCCCCCATGACCGTCGTCGTTGCCCGAACCAGCACCCCCGAGGGCGAGGCCGCGCTCGCGGCCTCGATCGAGGAGGCCCGGCGCCGCCAGGAGGACCTGCTGGTCTTCAACCTCGAGGGCGCCCAGCTCGACCCCGAGGGCGCCGAGCTCGAGGGCGTGCCCGTCACGTTCCGCACGCCCGACGCCCGCAACCGGGACGCCGTGGGCGAGCTGCTCGACGCCGCCGAGCAGGTGGACGCCTCCGCCGTGGTCATCGGCGTGAAGCACCGCAGCCCCGTGGGCAAGCTGCTGCTCGGCAGCGCGGCCCAGCAGATCCTGCTCGAGGCCAACGCCCCGGTGATCGCGGTCAAGCCCCGGCGAGCCTGAGGGGTGCCGGCGTCCTCGGGGCCGCGCTCCGGGGCCTGGCTGTGGTTCCTCGTGGCCGGCGCGCTGCTGACGCAGACCGCCCTGAACCTGGTCCGGCCCGTCACCACCTACAAGCTGCTCGCCCTGCACGCCGACTCGGTGACGGTCGGCCTGGTCACTGCCGCCTACGCGGTCCTGCCCCTGGCCACCGCGATGTGGCTGGGGCGGATGACCGACCGGGTGCGGGACCTGCGGACCATGGTGATCGCCGGCGCCCTGGTCCTGGCCCTCGGGGCCGCGGGCCTGGCGGTGGCCCCCTCGGTGGCCCTGGTCGCCGCGGCGAGCGCCCTGCTGGGGATGGGGCACCTGCTGTTCACCATCGCCGGGCAGTCCGCGGTCGCCCGGTTCTCCCCGGAGGACCAGCTCGACAAGGGCTTCGGCTGGTTCACCGCCGCGTTCTCCGCCGGGCAGCTGCTGGGCCCGCTGCTGGTCGGGCTGCTGCTGGGCACGGGCAGCGACGTCGCCTCCCCCGAGCGGGTCGCCGACATCACGCTGTCGCTGTGGCTCGCGGCCGCCCTGTCCCTGCTCGTGGTGCCGCTGATGCTCCTGCGCGGCCGCGCGACGGGCGCGCAGCGCGGCCGAGCCCGGGCCGACGACGCCGTGCCCGATCCCGCCACCGGGGAGCTGGAGGTGGTCCAGGACCCGGTGCCGCGGGCCTCGATGGTGCGCATCCTGCGGGTCCCGGGGATCCCGTCCCACATGCTGGCCTCGCTGGCCCTGCTGGCGATGCTCGACATCCTCACCGCGTTCCTGCCGCTGGTGGGGGAGCGGGCCGGGGTCTCTCCGGCGTGGGTGGGCGTGCTGCTGGCCGTGCGCGGCGGCGCGTCGATCCTCTCCCGCGTGCTGCTGCCCTGGCTCGCCCACCGCATGTCCCGGCGGGCCCTGCTGCTGGTGAGCCTCTACGGCGCGGGCCTGGCCCTGGCCGCCCCGCCCCTGGTGGTCACCGTGCCGTGGCTGGCGGCGCTGTGCCTGTTCGTGGGCGGGTTCTGCCTGGGGCTCGGCCAGCCGATCACCATGACGCTGGTCTCCACCGCGGTGCCCTCCGCGTGGCGGGGCTCGGCCCTGGCGGTCCGGCTCGTGGGCAACCGGCTGGGGCAGGTGGCCATGCCCCTGCTGGCCGGGCTGGTCGCGGCGCCGCTGGGCCCGGCCGGGGCCATCTGGTCCACGTGCGCGGTGCTGCTGGTCAGCGGGCTGGAGAAGTCCGTACGGCGGTAGGCCGGTGCGCTGGCCGGGGCCGCCCGGACGGGCCGCTTCGACAGCCGCGGCACAGGATCGCCACACGGGCGGCACAATCGTGCCTGGTCGGATGGGGGACGAGGGCCTCGAGGGCCCGGGCCGGCGGGCCGCACCCGCCGGTACGTCCGAGCGAAGGAACGCACCAGCATGGTCACCGTCCACCAGTCCGTCCCCGGGGCGCCGCCGTCAGCAGAGGGCCCGGGGCTGCCCGTGCTCCGGAAGCCCCGGCTCGTGGGGGTGGACGCCGCCCGGGGTCTGGCCCTGATCGGGATGATGTCGATCCACATCCTGCCCGCCTGGGACCCCGGGACCTACGAGCCCACCCTCCAGTGGCAGCTGTTCGCCGGCCGGGCCGCCGCGCTCTTCGCCCTGCTGGCCGGGGTGGGCCTGGGGTTCTCCTCCGGCGGGCGCACGCCCCACCGGGGCCGGGCGATGACCGGGGACCGCGTGGGGCTGCTCGTGCGCGCCGTGCTGATCACCGTGCTGGGGCTGCTCGTCAACCAGGTGATGCCGGAGGATCCGCCCGCCTACGACATCCTGCTGTACTACGGGATGTTCTTCCTGCTTGCCGTCCCGTTCCTGCACCTGCCCGCCCGGACCCTGTTCGTCCTCGCCGGCGTGACCGCCGTGGCCGGTCCCGTGCTGATGCAGGCCCTGCGGGGCGTGCTCCCCGCGCCGGCGACCTACAACCCCACCCTCACCGGGGTGCTGTCCGACCCCGGCACCGTGCTCTCCCAGGTGCTGCTCACCGGCACCTACCCCGCGGTCCCGTACCTGACCTACCTGCTCGCCGGGATGGGCATCGGCCGGCTCAACCTGCGCTCGCTGCACGTCCAGGCCCGGCTGCTCGGCGCCGGCCTGGTCCTGGCCGTGGGGGCGTGGCTGGTCTACTGGGTGCTGGTCCTCCGGTCCGGCGGCTACGACCGGCTGATGAGCTCCACCCCCTGGCTGGGCGAGGACCGGATCGACGAGATCATCGTGTGGGGCCCCGACCCCGTCCTGCCCGACACGTCGTGGTGGTGGCTGCTGATCCCCGGTCCGCACACGAACACGCCGGTGGCCCTGCTGCACGACCTCGGCTCCGGCGCGGCCGTGCTGGGCGCCCTCCTCCTGCTCGCGCGGGTCGTCGGTGCGTGGCTGCTGCCCCTGAGCGCCATGGGCTCCATGACCCTGACCCTCTACACCGCGCACCTGCTGGCCCTGGCCGCCATGCTGCACTACGAGGTGCCCCTGCTGTGGTTCCTCATCCACGCCGGGGTCGCCGCCCTGTTCGCGGTGGCGTGGCAGCGGGCCTACGGGCGGGGCCCGCTCGAGCGCGTCGTGGCCCGGGTGGCCGGCGCCGGGCGCGGCCTCGTCCTGGCCTCCGGGCGCCGGCGGGCCTAGGCGCCGCAGCCCGGCGGGGCGGCCCCACCGGCCGTGGCCGCCGCGACCGCCGGGGAGCGGGCCGCTACGGCGCGGGCGCGGGCCGGACGGCGTGCAGCGGCAGGCGGACCGTGAAGAGGGTGCGGCCGGGGCGGGAGTCGACGGCCACGTCCCCGCCGTGGGCGGTGACCACGGAGCGGACGATGGACAGCCCCAGTCCGGTGCTGCCCTCCCGGGAGGTGCGGGAGGTGTCCAGGCGGCTGAAACGCTCGAAGAGCCGGTCCTGGAACGCCGCCGGGATGCCCGGGCCCGTATCAAGCACCGAGGCCTGGGCCCACCCGTCCTCGGTGCTGACCGTGGCGGTGACCGCGGTGCCGGACGGGGTGTGCTTGCGGGCGTTGGAGAGCAGGTTGGCCAGCACCTGGCCCAGCTGGGCGGCGTCGGCGCGCACCGGCACGGGCTCGGCGGGGACGTCCAGGGACCAGCGGTGGTCGGGGCCGGCGGCCGAGGCGTCGGTGAGGGCCTCGGCCATGAGCTCGGCCAGGTCGGTCTCGCGCAGCTGCGGGGGGCGGCCCTCGTCCAGGCGGGCGAGCAGCAGCAGGTCCTCCACCAGGGCGCTCATCCGCAGGGTCTGCTGCTCGACCCGGGTCAGGGACGCCCGGCCGGAGTCGGTGAGCGGTTCGGTGAGCCGGAGCATGTCGGTGTACCCGCGCACCGCGGCCAGGGGGGTGCGCAGCTCGTGGGAGGCGTCGGCCACGAACCGGCGCAGCCGGGTCTCGGAGTGCTGGCGGGCGGTCAGGGCGGAGCCGACGTTGTCCAGCAGCGAGTTCAGGGCGTGGCCGACCTCCCCGACCTCGGTGCCCGGCTCGGCCAGGTCCCGGGGCACCTGCTGGTCGGCCAGCGACACCTCCCCGGAGGCCAGGGGCAGGCGGGCCACGCGGGCCGCCGCGGCCGAGACCTGTTCCAGCGGCCGCAGCGACCGGCGCACCACCACGGTGCCGGCCACCGCCGTGGTCAGCAGCGCCAGGACGCTGCCACCGGCCATGGTGGCCACCAGGTCCCCGACGGTCTCGTCCACGGACGCGGTGGGCAGCCCGACCACGAGCATCTGCTCGGTGTCCTCGTGGTCCCGGCCGACCGACTCCACCCGGTACTCGCCCACCGACAGCTCCACCGTGGTCAGCCGGCCCTGCTCGGTGCCCGCGGAGCGGCGGCGGTCCCCGACGCCGCGCCCGTGCGGGGTCCCGGTCTCGAAGGCCCCCGCCGTCCGCAGGGCCTCGACGTCCTCGCCGGGCAGCGGCTCGGCCTCCCCGGACGCGGCCCGGTAGGAGGCCGCGCCCACCTCGCCCTCCTGAGTGGTCACCACCAGGACCCCCACGGGCTGACCGGGGGCGTCGAGCGGGTCCCGGTCCTGGGGACCGTCGGGGCGGGTGAAGGTGATGGCGCGGCCGGTGGCCTGGCGCAGGGACCCGTCGAGCCGCTCGGCGAGGTCCTGGCGGGTCAGCTCGACGATAGTCGCCCCGAGCACGAGCAGCACCACGGCCAGGATCGTGAGGACGCCGGCGATCAGCCGGGTGGCCAGGCGCCGGCGGCGCCGGGGGAGCGGCGCGGTGCGGTGCCCGGCCGCCATCAGGTGGCGGGCTTGATGACGTAGCCGGCCCCGCGCACGGTGTGGATCATCGGGGCCCGGCCGGCGTCGATCCGCTTGCGCAGGTAGGAGATGTAGAGCTCCACGATGTTGGCCTGCCCCGAGAAGTCGTAGTGCCACACCGCGTCCAGGATCTGCGCCTTGGACAGCACCCGGCGCGGGTTCTCCATCAGGTAGCGCAGCAGCTCGAACTGCGTGGCCGTCAGCTCCACCGGTGTCCCGGCCCGGGTGACCTCGCGGCTGTCGATGTTCAGCACCAGGTCGCCCACCACCAGGGTGGCGCTGTCCTGGGCGGCGGCCCCGGAGCGCTGGACCAGCCGGTGCAGGCGGATCAGCACCTCCTCGATCGAGAAGGGCTTGGTCACGTAGTCGTCCCCGCCCGAGGCCAGCCCTTCGATCCGGTCCTCGACGCTGTCCTTGGCCGTGAGGAACAGCACCGGCACCTCCGGGAAGGACTGGCGGATCCTCGACAGGACCGCCAGCCCGTCCAGTCCCGGCAGCATCCGGTCCAGCACCAGCACGTCCGGGGCGAAGGCCCGGGCCTGGGCGACGGCATCAAAGCCCTCGTGGGCGATCCGCGCCTCCCAGCCGCACATGCCCACGCCCATGGCCACGAGATCGGCCAGCGCGGGCTCGTCGTCCACGACCAGGGCGCGGATGGGCGAGCCGTCCGGGTGGGTCAGGCGGGGCAGGACCTCGGTGAGGACGGTGAAGCTGGAGGCGTAGGACATGGCGGGCTCCCGGTTCCGGGCGGACGGCGGTGACAGGACCACTGTGCGGGACCAGGGTAGGCGCAGCTCCTGTGGAAGCTGTGCGTCCGCTGTGTCGTGCCGCGGAGCGGCGGGTGCCCGGGGACTGGGCTCAGTCCGCCGCGAGCGGCTGCTGCTGCCGGCGCCGCCGGACGGCGTGGGCCAGGATGAGCAGGCCGGCCAGCGCCAGGCCCACGCCCACCCAGGCCGGGGCGCGGTAGCCCCAGCCGGCGGAGATCACGGCCCCGCCCAGGAAGGCGCCCATGGCGTTGGCGAGGTTGAAGGCGGCGTGGTTCATGGCCGCGGTGAGGGAGGGGGCGTCCTTGGCCTCGCGCAGCAGGCGCACCTGCAGGGAGGTCGTGAAGATCGAGCCCATGATCCCGATCCACAGTGCGCCGACCACGGCGGCGGCCGGGAGGTGGACGAACAGCGCGAAGAAGGCCAGGGCGAGCCCCGAGACGGCGCCGGCGCCCAGGGCGGTCCGCTCGATCGAGCGGTCCACCAGCGGGCCGGCCAGCAGGGAGCCCACGGTCATGCCCACGCCGAACACGGCCAGCACCCACGGCACGGTGCCGATGTCCAGGCCGGAGAGCTCGGTGAGGGTGGGGGAGATGTAGGTGTAGACCGCGAACATCCCGCCGAAGCCCACGGAGCCGGCCAGCAGCGTCAGGACCACCTGCGGGCGGGCCAGGGCGCGGATCTCCTGGGCCGGGGAGGCCATGCCCTCGTTGCGCGTGCGCGGGACCCAGAGGGCCAGCGCCGCCACGGTCAGGGCGCCCAGCAGCACCACCAGCAGGTAGGCGGAGCGCCAGCCCAGCGCCCCGCCGAGGGCCGCCGCGAACGGCACGCCCACGATGTTGGCGATCGTCAGCCCGAGCATCACCCGGGCCACCGCGGTGCCGCGCCGCTCGCGCGCCACCAGGGAGGAGGCCACCACCGCGGCCACCCCGAAGTACGCCCCGTGCGGCAGGCCGGAGAGGAACCGGGCCGCGAACAGCCACTCGAGTGAGGGCGCGGCCGCCGAGAGGCCGTTGCCCACCACGAACGTGAGCATCAGCCCCAGCAGCAGCGTCTTGCGCTCCACCCGGGCGGCGAGCGCGGTGATCAGCGGCGCGCCCACCACCACGCCCAGGGCGTAGAGCGAGATGGACTGGCCCACGGCCGGGATCGAGGCGCCGAGGTCCTCGGCGATGAAGGGGAGCAGGCCCATCGAGGCGAATTCGGTGGTGCCCACGCCGAACCCGCCCATGGCCAGGGCGAAGAGGGCGAGACGGGTGCCGGCGGGGCCGGGAGCGTTGACCACCTGGAGCAGGGCGGTGCGGGGTGCGGACACGGCGGGACCTTCCGGAGGGCGGCGGTTCGGGCGACGAGCGCGTCATCGAGCCCGCGACGGAGTGGCGGAACTCCTGATGCTACGCGGGCGTCCCCGCGGCCTCCCAGGCCGGCCGGTGTGATCTTCGTCAGTCCACCCCCCCGTGACGGCGTCACGGGGGCGTCCTCGTCGCAATCGTCATCTATGGGGCTTGTGCGGCGGTCCGTGGCATGCTTCGTCTCGTTATGGGCGCCGTCACGTCGCGGAAACGTGCTGTGCCCGGTGCAGTAACACGGCTTTCCTACAGTTCGGAGCAGCATCCCCCGCCCCGCCCCCGAGGAGCACCCATGACCGAGCACGCCGGACCAGGACCCGCGCCCACGCTGCCGCACGGGCGGCGACCGGCGCTGCGCGTGGTGGGCGGCACCGCGGTGGAACCCACCGGTGCCGAGGAGGAGCGGGCCCGGGCCCGCGCCGCCGCCGCCCGCGCCGCCCACCCGTCCACCGGCATCGGCGTGCCCGGGTACGGGGGCCCCCGGCCTGCCGCCACGGGTCCCGGCGTCCCGGGATCTCGGGACGTCCCGCCGGCGCCCGCCCCGGAGCCGGCGGAGAACCTCCCGGCCCTCGACGGCGCCGGCCCGCACCTCGCCACGGGCCGGGCGTTCCTCGCCGCGGCCCGGCCGGGGGACGTGCTGCGGGTCGAGGTGCTGGGCCTGGCCGGGGGGAGCGCGCCGCTGGAGGCCGGGTGCACCGCCTACCTGCCGGTCCGCACCCAGGGCACAGCCTTCTGCCCCCGTGAGCTGTGCCGGTCCCTGGGCTCGGCCGAGCAGGACCCGCGCGGCTCCTTCCGGCTCACCGTGTGCCCGGCCGGCACGCAGGACCTGCCGTCCGTGGCGCACCGGCACCCGTTCGCCGAGACCGACGAGCACTGGATCGTCGTCGGGCACTCGCGCGTCGACGCGCCCGGGACGGCGGCGGACGGGAGCGCAGCCGCGGACGACGCGCGGTCCTTCTGCATGACCACGGCCATGCACCGGGCGGTGAGCGCCGGCGTGGAGTTCCTGCAGCGTGACCGCGGCCTGGACCGGCCGATCGCCCACGCCTACCTCTCGGCCACCGCCCAGTTCGCCGTCACCCGCCTGGGGGACGGCACGGTCGGTGCGCACGGGCGGATCCGCAAGGCCGACTTCTCCTGATCCCGCCGGGGCCCGCGCCGATCCTCTCCGTAGTGTCCCGGCGGCGGTCACATTGCGCATGCATGCACCACGACCCCGTCCGAGCCCCTACGCTGGGTGACGCAGGTCACGCGGGCGTCCGTGCGCGGCTCCGACAACGAGGTCGGGCTGCCTGCCGCCGGCCGGAGCACCACGGCCGGGGCGCCCGGTGACCTGTCCAGCTCCCCGCTCCGTCACGGCGCTGAAACACGGGGGCGCCGATCCCGTAACACCGTCTCCCTAGGGTCGTGCTCGTCCGACGAACTCCTCCTCCGACCCCGGGAGACCCCCATGCGCGAGCACCTCGCACGACGAGCCGCCGACGACCTCCAGCGCGGCCTCGGCCGGCGCACCTTCTTCCGGGCGGCCGCCGGCGTGGCCGCCGCCGGCGCCGTGACCACCACCGGCGCCGGCGCCGCCGCGGCCGCCGCCTCGGGCGGCGGGGGCCGGGGCCCGGCGGCGGGCGGCGGGCGCCCCGGCTTCCGCGGCACGGTCCTCCAGCCGGGCCGGGGGCCGATCCCCGGCGACCACTACCTGCCCTCCGAGGTGGACCGCGTCCTGTGGGGCTACGTGCCGTCCGTGGACGCCGAGCCCGCGCTGCGCATGCGCTCCGGGCGGACTATCACCATCGACGCCGTCTCCCACGAGGGGATCCTCGAGGACCAGGGCCGGGACCCCGTGGAGTTCTTCGCCGGGCAGGGCGTCCCGAGGTCCCGGGTGCTCGACGACGCGGTGGAGATCGCCCGCGACTACGACCGCACCGAGCGCGACTTCGACCGCGACGGCCCGCACGTGGTCACCGGGCCCGTGTTCGTGGAGGAGGCCCGGCCCGGTGACGTCCTGAAGATCGAGACCCTGCGCGCGGACCTGCGGGTGCCCTACGGGGTGGTCTCCAGCCGGCACGGCAAGGGCGCGCTCCCGGGGCCCTCCCGCGGGGGCCCGGTGGCGGACCTCCTCGTGGACGACGTCCTGCCGGCCGTGGGCTCGGACGGCCGGTCCACGGGCAACCCGCAGGAGTACGGCAACGTCTCCACGTTCACCCCGGTCGAGCACGGCCAGGGCGTCATGGCCGGCGGGGCGGTGCGCTTCCCGCTGCGCCCGTTCATGGGCATGATGGGCGTCGCCCACCAGCGGGGCTCCGGGCCCACGGACGACCTGCTGAACTCGATCCCGCCCACCCTCGGCGGCGGCAACATCGACATCCGCCACCTCGGGGTGGGCTCCACCTTCTACCTGCCCGTGCAGACCGACGGCGCCCTGTTCTACGTCGGCGACCCGCACATGGCGATGGGCGACGGCGAGGTGGCGCTCACCGCGATGGAGGGCTCGCTGCGCGGGACCTTCCGGCTCACCGTGTGCCGCGCGGGGGAGGGGGACGCCCCGTCCGTGGCCCACCACTACCCGTTCGCCGAGACCGCCGAGCACTGGATCCCCATCGGGCTCTCCGACCCGGACGGCGCGGGCGGCGGCGCGCAGAACTCCGACCTGAACGTGGCGATGCGCCGGGCCGTGCTCAACGCCCTGGACTTCCTCGAGCAGGACAAGGGCATGGACCGGGCCGTGGCCTACGCCTACCTCTCGGCCGCCGCCGACTTCGCGATCTCCCAGGTGGTGGACCGCACCGTCGGCGTGCACGGGCTGATCCGCAAGGCCGACTTCGACCGCGCCTGACCGCCCCGGGGCACGGCGGGCCCGGCGCCGCGCCCCGGCGGCTCCGGGCCCCGCCGGGCTCAGTCCTCCCGGTCGGCGTAGCGGTCCCGCATCCGCCGGTACACCGCGAAGGTGCCCAGGTAGGCCAGCGCGGCGAGCACCACCGTGGGCAGCCACTCCTGGGCGTCCAGCGAGGTCAGCAGCACCCCGGCGGAGGTCAGCACCAGGGCCAGCACGAGCAGGCTCGCGACGATCGTCTTCACGGGCGTCCTTCCGGGGCGGGTGCGGGGAGTCCTCCCAGCCTAGCGAGGCGCCCGGCCGGCGACGATGCCGCTCCCGCCCCGGCCGGTCCCGGCCGGCGGGGTCCCGTCAGTGGGTGGGGAAGCCCAGGTTGACCTGCGACTCGGAGGGCTCCGGCCAGCGGGTGGTGACCAGCTTGCGGCGGGTGTAGAAGTTGAACGACTCCGGCCCGTACATGTGGGTGTCGCCGAACAGGGACTTCTTCCAGCCGCCGAAGGAGAACGCGCCGATCGGCACCGGGATCGGGACGTTGATCCCCACCATGCCCACCTCGATGTCGAACTGGTACTCCCGGGCGGTCTTGCCGTCGCGGGTGAACACGGCGGTGCCGTTGGCGAACTGGTTGGCGTTGATCAGCCGCACGGCCTCGTCGTAGCTGCCGACCCGCACGACCGACAGGACCGGGCCGAAGATCTCCTCGTCGTAGACCTTCATCCCCGGCTTCACGTGGTCGATGAGCGACACGCCCGTGAAGAAGCCCTCGCCCTCGAACTCCTGCTTCGTGCCGTCGACCACGACGGTCGCGCCCTCGGCCTCCGCCCCGGCCACGTAGCCGTTGACCCTCTCCAGGGCCTGCGGGGTGATGAGCGGGCCCATCTCCGAGGCGGGGTCGGTGCCCGGGCCGATGGTCAGCCTCCCGACCCGCTCGGTGATCCTCTCGATCAGCGGGTCCGCCGTGTCGCCCACGGCCACGACCACCGAGATGGCCATGCAGCGCTCCCCGGCGGAGCCGTAGGCGGCGGAGACCGCGGCGTCGGCCGCGCCGTCGAGGTCGGCGTCCGGCATGACCACCATGTGGTTCTTCGCCCCGCCCAGCGCCTGGACGCGCTTGCCGTGGGCGGCCGCGGTCTCGTAGATGTACTGGGCGATCGGGGTGGATCCCACGAAGGACACGGCCTTCACGAGCGGGTTGGTCAGCAGCTCGTCCACGGCGACCTTGTCCCCGTGGACCACGTTGAGCACGCCCGGGGGCAGGCCGGCCTCGGCGAAGGCCTCGGCGATCCACACGGAGGCGGACGGGTCCCGCTCCGAGGGCTTCAGCACCACGGTGTTCCCGGCGGCGATCGCGGTGGTGATCATCCACAGCGGCACCATGGCCGGGAAGTTGAACGGGGTGATGCACGCGACCACGCCCACCGGCTGGCGGATCTGGTGCACGTCCACGCCGGTGGCGGCCTGCTCGAGGTGCTCGCCCTTCAGGTGGTGCATCAGCCCGGTGCAGAACTGCACGTTCTCCAGCCCGCGGGCGATCTCCCCGGCCGCGTCCGAGAGCACCTTGCCGTGCTCGGCGGTGACGATCTCGGCCAGCTCCGGGGTGCGCTCCCGGATGATGTTCTCGACCTTGAACATGATCGCGGTCCGCTTGGCCAGGCTGGTGGCCCGCCAGCCGCGCAGCGCGGCCTCGGCGGCCTCCACGGCGGTGGCGACCTCCTCGGCGGAGGCCAGCAGCACCTGCCGGGCCACCTGCCCGGTCGCGGGGTTGTAGACGGGCGCGGTCCGCTCGGAGCCGCCGTGGCGCCTCCCGTCGATGAAGTGCTCGATGACCTCCCCGGCGCCCCGGGGGTCCTGGGCGCCCTGCTCGGCGTCCTGCTGCGCGCGGGCCTCGGCGCTCTGCTTGGTGTCCTGCATGGTGTCCTCCTGGTGGGTGGTCGTCGCTCAGGCCTTCTCCGGGTCCCAGCCCGGGATCTTCCCGTCCGGGGCGGCGTACTTGGTGATGAGGGAGCAGTCCTTGTCCCCGTAGCCCTCGTCGATAAGCTGCTGCAGCCGCTCGGCCACGAGCTCCGCGGCGGGCAGCCGCACGCCGGTCTGCTCGCCGGCCATCAGGGCCAGGCCGGCGTCCTTGGCGGCGAGGGCCGCGCTGAAGGTCGCCTCGAAGTTGTTGTTGGCCGCGGCGGAGTCCACGAGGCCGGGCACCGGGTACCAGGTCTGCAGAGCCCAGGAGTTGCCGGAGGACACCGAGGCGATGTCCCAGAACACCTTCGGGTCCAGGCCGAGCCGGTCGGCGAGCACGGAGCCCTCGGCGCAGGCCTCGAGGCAGATGAACAGCATCATGTTGTTGACGATCTTGGCGGACTGGCCGGTGCCGGCCTCGCCCGTGGCCACGATCTTGCGCGCCATCGGCTCGATGCAGGCGGAGGCGGCCGCGACGTCGTCGGCCTCCCCGCCGACCATGAACGTCAGGGTGCCGGCGGCGGCGCCGCTGATCCCCCCGGAGACCGGCGCGTCCACGAAGCGGAAGCCGGCCTCCCGGGCGGCCCGGTGCAGCTCCAGCGCGGTCTCCACGTCGATCGTGGAGCTGTCCACGAGCAGCGCGTCCTTCGGCGCGAGCGCGATCACGCCCGTGTCCCCGAGGTAGACCGCCCGGGCGTGCTCGCCCTTGGGCAGCATCGTGAACACGACCTCCGCCCCCTCGAGGGCCTCCGCCATGCTGTCGAACGTCTGCACGCCCCGGTCCCGGGCGGCGGCCATGGCGGCGGCGCTGACGTCGTGGCCGCGGACCTCGTGGCCCGCCCGGACGAGGTTCGCGGACATCGGGTTGCCCATGTGGCCGAGGCCGATCCAGGTGATGGTGGTCATCGTGTGTTCCCTTCGGTGAGGTCGTGAACGGCGGGGGTCGTGCACAGCGCGCCCAGCGGCGGACCGGGGAACCGGTCCGCCGCTGGGCGCGGGCGGTGCGGGTCGGCGGGGATCAGGAGATCCGGTCCCGGGCGGCCTTCTCCTCGGAGAGCCGGCGCCGGTCCTCGGCGTCGACGTCCTGGAGGGAGATGCCCTTGGTCTCGCGCAGCGTCGCCACCGCGATCAGGGTGACGAGGCAGGCCGCGGCGATGTAGACGGCGATCGGCACCCACGAGTCGAACTCGCGCAGCAGGGCGGTCGCGATGATCGGGGCCAGCGAGCCGGCCACGATCGAGGTCACCTGGTAGCCCAGGGAGACGCCGGAGTAGCGCATCCGGGTGGGGAACATCTCGGCCATGATCGCCGGCTGCCCGGCGTACATGAGCGCGTGGATCATCAGGCCCAGGGTGATGGCCGCGAGGATGACGACGCTGTTGTCGGTGTCGAACATCGGGAACGCGACGAAGGCCCAGACGGCGCCCAGCGCGGCGCCGGCGGCGTACATCGGGCGCCGGCCCACCCGGTCGGTGAAGCGGCCCACGATCGGCACGCAGATCGCGTGGATCACGTGGGCGATCAGCAGCAGCAGCAGGATCCGGCTGGTGTCCACGTCCCGCTGGGTGGAGAGGTAGGTGATCGAGAAGGTCACCACCACGTAGTAGAGGATGTTCTCCGCGAAGCGCAGGCCCATGGCGCCGAAGACGCCGCGGGGGTAGCGGCGGAAGACCTCGCCCACGCCGTAGGCGGCGGACTTCTTCTCGAGGACCTCCTGCTGGGCCTCCTTGAAGATCGCGGCGTCGGTCACGTGGGTGCGGATGTAGTAGCCGATGGCCACGATGACGATCGAGAGCCAGAAGCCCACGCGCCAGCCCCAGGCCAGGAACGCCTCCTCGGAGAGGGTGAAGGAGAGGGTGAGCAGCACGACGGTGGCCAGCAGGTTGCCCAGCGGCACGGCGGCCTGCGGGAAGCTGGACCAGAAGCCGCGCTCCTTGTTGGGGGAGTGCTCGGCCACGAGCAGCACGGCCCCGCCCCACTCGCCGCCCACCGCGAAGCCCTGCACGAAGCGCAGCACCACCAGCATGGCCGCGGCCCAGTAGCCGACCTGGTCGTAGCCGGGCAGGCAGCCCATGAGGAAGGTGGCGGCGCCGACCATGACGATCGAGATCTGCAGCAGGTGCTTGCGGCCGTACTTGTCGCCGAAGTGGCCGAAGACGATGCCGCCCAGCGGGCGGGCGATGAAGCCGACGGCGTAGATCAGGAACGCCTTGAGGATGCCGTCCAGCGGGTTGCCGGTGTCCACGAAGAACAGCTGGCCGAAGACCAGCGTGGAGGCCGTGGCGAAGAGGAAGAACTCGTACCACTCCACGACCGTGCCGGCCATGGAGGCCGCCACGACCTTCTTCAGCCCGCCCCGGTTCTCCGGCGAGTCGTTCGGGTCCGCCGAGGCGGCGACCCTGTCCTCAGTGCTCATGGGATGCTCCTGCTGCTGGGTGAACGGTGACGGTGGTCACATTGTTTGCCTACAGTGTGCGGATCTGTGGTGCGCTTCACAATGACCATGCGCTCGCAGTACCTGTGCAAAAATGCACATGACATCCAGATGTGCGCAGTTCCCGGCGCTGTGCGCCGCCCCGGAGGAGAAGCCCCTTGTCACACGGCGCCGACGACCTCCTGCTGCTGCTCGCCGTGGTCCGCCACGGCTCCTACACGGGTGCTGCGGCGGAGCTCGGGCTCAGTCACACCACCGTGTCCCGGCGGGTGGCCGGGCTCGAGCGGGCCGTGGGCGCCCGGCTGCTCGTGCGCTCCGGGGACATGTGGGAGCCCAGCGAGCTGGGCCGGAAGTTCGTGGCCGCCGGCGAGGAGATCGAGCACGCCGTGGACGCCCTGCCCCTGGGGCAGGGCGGGCGCGGCCACTCGGTCAGCGGCGTGGTGCGGGCGCTGGCCCCGGACGGCTTCGGGGGCGTGGTCATGGGCGCGGCCATGCGGCACGTCGTGCAGGAGCACCCCGGGGTGCGGCTGGAGATGATCAACGCCGCCCGGCGGGCGCAGACGAACCCGGTGGGCATCGACCTGGAGGTGGTCGTCGGGCGTCCGGAGGTCTCCCGCAAGGAGGCCTTCCACCTGGCCGACTACTCCCTGGGCGTCTACGCGGCGCGGGACTACCTGGCCGCCCACCCGCCGCTGCGCACCCCCGAGCAGGTGCAGGACCACCCGCTGGTCTACTTCGTGGACTCCATGCAGGACGTCGCGGAGCTCGACATCCCGCGCCGGCGGTTCCCGCGGATGCGCCAGGGCGTGGGCGCCACCTCCTCGGTGGTGCACGTGGAGCTCACCCGGGCCGGCGCCGGGATCGGGCTGCTGCCCTGCTACCTCGCCGAGCGCGTCCCGGAGCTGGTGCGGCTCTTCCCGGAGGAGCTGTGGTTCCCGGTGGAGTACTGGGTGGTCTCCCGGGCGGACCTGCTGCGCCGCCCGGCCGTGCAGGCCGTGATGACCGCGGTCCGGGCGGCGGTGGCGGAGCTGCGCGAGGAGCTCGTCGCCGCCCCGGGCCCCCGGGCCTGACCGGCCCGGGGGCGGACGGGAGGCTACCGGGAGCGGAGGATGTCGTAGACCGAGGAGTCGTCGTGCCGGCCGTGGCCCTCGCGGCGGCCGCGCACGTAGAGCTGCTCGGCCGCCGAGGCCAGCGGCACCGGCTGCTCGACCGCCCGGGCGGCGTCGGTGACCAGGCCCATGTCCTTGACGAAGATGTCCAGGGCGGAGCGGACCTCCGCCTGGTCGCCCTGCAGCATCCGCGGGCCGCGGTCCTCGAACATGAAGGACGTGGCGGCCCCGGTGGAGAGCACCTCCAGGCACTGCGCCGGGTCCAGGCCCATGGAGTCGGCCAGCGCCAGGGCCTCGCCCGCCACGGCGATGTGCACGCCGCACAGCAGCTGGTTGACCACCTTGAAGCGCTGCCCGTCGCCCACCCGGGGTCCGACCACGGGCGCGTTGGCGGCCATCGCGTCCAGCAGCGGCCGGACCGCGGCCACGTCCTCCTCGGCGCCGCCGACCATCACGAGCAGGTCGCCGGTGGCGGCCCGCGCCGTCCCGCCGGACACCGGGGCGTCCACGACCCGCCGCACCCCGCGGGCCTCGAGGCCCTGCGCGCAGGCCTCCACGGCCTGGGGCCCCACGGTCGCCATCACGAGCAGCACCGTCTCCGGGGTCAGGGAGCCGGCGATGCCGCGCTCGCCGAACAGGACGTCGTGCAGCTGGGCGCCGGTGGCGACCATGACGACGACGACGTCCGCGCCGGCCGCCGCCTCGCGGGGGTCGGCCAGCAGCGCCACGGCGTCGCCCACGTGCTCCTGGGCGCGGGGCGAGACGTCGAAGCCGCGGACGGGGAAGCCGGCACGGGCCAGGGTGAGGGCCATGGGGGCGCCCATGGCGCCGAGGCCGAGGAAGCCGACGGACAGGGGAGTGCTCATGACGGGTTCTCCTGGGATGCAGAGGTGCGGGGTTGTGCGGTGGCCCGGGCGCGCTCGGCGGCCCGGTCGAGGACGTCCACCACGTCGGCGAGGGCGGACTCCCCGCCCACGTTGCCGGGGAAGACCACGTAGGGCCCGCCCCGGGTGGCGGCGGGGGCGTCGGTGGGCTGGAACAGGGAGATCTGGCCGGGGAAGAACTGGCCGGTCACGCTCGCCCGGCGGATGCCGAGGCCCCGGTGGGCGACCTCGTGGGAGGTGATCCCGCCCTTGGCCACGACCCACGCCGGACGGGACCGGGCCACGCCGTGCACCACCTCCACGAGGGCGTCCGAGACGGAGCGGGCGATGGCCAGCGACTCGTCGGGGTCCTCCGTGCGCACGAGCTCGCGGCTGGTCCACACCACCGCGTCGCGGCTCGCCAGCGCCTCGACGACGCGCGCGACCGCGGCGGCCACGTGGGCGTCCCGGGCGGCGTCGTCGAGCAGGGTGGGCACGTCCAGCTCCACCTCGGCGAGGTCCCGCCGGGCGCGCAGCTCGGCCAGCTGGCGGTTGGTCAGCCCCACGTGGGAGCCGACCGCCACGAGCCCGTGGGGCAGCCGCCCGGGACCCACCGTGATGTCCTCGGGCCCGAGCACCCGCGAGTCCGTGAGACCGGCGAGCGGGCGCACGAAGGACGGCCCGCAGCGGGTGACGAACGTGCGGCCCTCGGCCTCGAGCACGGCGAGGGCCCGCGCCACCGTGTCCAGGTCGGCGTAGTCCGTGGCGTTGACCACCACCCAGGCCCGGTCCCGGGCCCGGCGCAGGATGTCCGCGACCGCCTCCGTGCCGCCGGTGCGGATGTCCTCCAGGCCGACGGACAGGATCGCGTCCCGCTCGATCGCCCCGCCGGAGCGCTCCACGAGGAAGTCCTTGAGGTCGGAGGAGGAGTAGCCGAAGGTGGCGTCGGCGGCGAAGTCGGTCTCGCCCACGGGCATCGGCTTCCCCTGCAGGACGGCGTAGTGGACGTCGTGCTCGGTGTAGCGGCCGGCCTCGATCATGGCCGGGGCGAAGAGGAAGCCGTCGACCGCCACCCCGTGCTGGGCGAGCACGTCCGCCAGGGCGGTGGGCTCGGCGACGACGTGCCCGCGCAGGGTCGAGTCGCTGCGGGAGACCAGGTGGGGCAGGGGCCGCCCCTCGGCGGCGAGCTCCCGCAGCACCGCCGCGACGAGCCCGGTGTTGAGCGCCACGGCCTCGGCCTCCGGGCGGGCGCGGCTGTTGGTGAGCACGAAGCAGGTGCGCCCGGGGTGCCGGACGACGTCGAGGACGGGGGCGGGGTCGAGCTCGAGGACGACGTCGACGTCGTGGACGCACTGGGACCCGGTGGGGTCGTCGTCGAGCACGAGCAGCGTGCGCGGGGTGGTCATGCGGAGGACTCCTTGCGGGGCGTCGGGGTGGTCAGGAGAGGACGAGCCACATGGCGGAGACCACCAGGAACCCGACCACGGACGTGGCCGTGCACAGCACGGAGTACGTCCGCAGGGCGGTCCCGGTCGGGACCCGGAAGTAGCGGCTCCAGACCCAGAAGAGGGAGTCGTTGACGTGGCTCAGGGCCATGGAGCCCACGCCGATGGACAGCGCGAGCATGGCCATCTGGACGGGGGAGAGGCTCTGCGCCGCGGCCAGGGGCGCGATCAGCGGCGCGGTGGTGAGGATCGCGACGGTGGCCGAGCCCTGCGCCGCCCGGATGAGGGCGGCCATGAGGTAGGCCAGCACGATGACGGGCAGCCCGGTCCCGCCGAGGACCTCCGCCACAGCCTCGGAGACGCCCGTCTCCCGCAGCACGTAGCCGAACATGCCGCCGGCGCCGGTGATGAGGATGACCGCGGCCACCGGCGGCAGCGCGGAGTTGATGACGTGCTCGGTCTCCTCGCGGCCCCAGCCGCGGCGGTAGCCCAGCAGGACCGAGGCGGTGATCACGCCGATGAGCAGGGCCATCGGGGACGCGCCGACCATGGAGAGCACGGTGCGGATCCCGTTGTCCTCGGGCAGCACCAGCGCGCTGGTGGTCTGCAGCATGATCAGCAGCAGCGGCAGGGCGATCATCGCCAGCACCAGGCCGGTGCTGGGCGCCTTGGTCTTGACCACGCCGGTGTGGCCGGTGCCGCCGACGCTCTGCAGGACGTCGTCCTGCGAGATCTCCACGTGGGCGGTGCGGGCCAGCCGCATGGCCAGCCAGTGGCCGAACAGCCACATCGGGATCGCCGGGACGAAGGACAGCAGCAGCACGAGGCCGATGTCGGCGCCCAGCAGCTCGGAGCCGCCCACGATGCCCGGGTGCGGCGGCACGATGACGTGCACGGTCAGCATGGCGATCACGATGGGCAGGGCGTAGGCGAGCATGTTGCCGCCGAGCCGGCGGGCCACGCCGAAGACGATCGGGATGAGCACGATCAGCCCGACGTCCACGAACACCGGGATGCCGAAGATGAAGCCGGTCGCGCCCAGGGCGAAGGGGGCGCGCTTCTCCCCGAACTTGTCGAGCAGCCAGCGGGCCAGGACGTCGGCCCCGCCGGAGACCTCGATGATGCGGCCCAGCATGGCGCCGAGGGTGACGATGAGGGCGACGCTGCCCAGGGTGTTGCCCATGCCGGTGGTCAGCGTGGGGACGACCTCGGCGAGCGGGATGCCGGCGGCCAGGGCGAGCCCGGCGGCGGCGATCATCAGGGCGAGGAAGGGGTGCACCTTGCCCTTGATGATCAGGCCCAGGATGACCACGACGGCGGCCAGTCCCAGCAGGACGAGTGTGGTGGTGGTCATGAGTTCCTCGGTGAGCTCCGGGCCCGCAGGCCGACCTGTAAGATGTCAGACATCTTATGTGAGCTGCGCCACGTCGTCAACGCCCGATCCTACTCCCGGCGGAAGGCCGGACCTCCGCCGCGGGGCGGTTGCTACGCTTTCTGTACAGAGGCGGGAGCGTGCACCGGCGCCGCTGTCAGCCGTCCCCCCGCCCCGAGAAGGAGCACCATGGCCCGCCCGTCCCTGGTCGACCAGGTCGCCGACGCCCTCCTCGACCGGATCATCGCGGGGGACCTCCCGCCCGGCGCGGTGGTGCCCGGCGAGATCGACCTGAGCGCGGAGCACCAGGTCAGCCGCATGACGGTGCGGGAGGCGATCAAGACGCTGGCCGCCCAGCGCATCCTGCGCGTGGAGCGCGGGCGGGGCACGTTCGTGAACCCCGTGTCCCGGTGGGCGTCCCTCGACGCCGTGATCCGGGCGGTCTCGGCGGCGCAGGACGACGCGGCGGCGGCCGTGCAGCTGATCGAGCTGCGCCGCTTCCTGGAGACCGGCGCCTGCGAGCTGGCCGCCGGGCGGCTCTCCGCCGAGGAGCTGGCCGGGCTGGCCGGGGACGCCGACGCCATGGAGGACGCCCACCGGGCCCGGGACGTGGCGGCCTTCGTGACCGCCGACCTGCGCTTCCACGAACGCATCCTGCAGGCCTCGGGCAACGTGTTCGTCGCCGTGCTGTTCGAGCCCCTGCACCGCGTGCTCACGGAGCGGCGGGCCCAGACCTCCCGGGTGCCGCAGATCCAGGCCCACGCCATCGCCGAGCACCGCAAGATCGTCACCGCCCTGGCCTCCGCCGACCCCGCCCGGGCCCGGCAGGCCATGGACGAGCACATGCAGCAGACGCTCGCCGACCTCAAGACCTACGTGCTCGGGGACGCGTCCCCGGCCGACCGCTGACCGCAGATCCCGAAGGACCGTGCCCATGCGCGCCCACCTGCTCGACGTCGTCACCTCCGCCCTCGCCGCCCGCACCGCCGTGCCGGCGCTGAGCACCTACGACTTCACCACCGCCCGGGCCGTGGTGGAGGCCAGCGAGCGCGCGGACCGCCCCGTGATCCTCCTGGTCCCCCCGAAGGCCGCCGCCGGGACCGGCGGGCGCCGCCTCATCACCGCGCTGCGCGGGCTGGCCGACGACGCCGCCACCCCGGTGTGCGTCCAGCTCGACCACGCCGTGGACCTGGACCTGGTCGAGCACGCGGTGGCGGCCGGCGCCGACGCCGTCCTGGCCGACGGCTCCGCCCTGCCCGCCGCCGAGAACGCCGCGTTCGTCGCCCGGGCCCGGGAGCTCGTGGGCCCCGGCGTGGTGGTCGAGGCGGAGCTCGGCAGCCTGCCCGGGGACGAGGACACGGCCCGGGTCTCCGAGGCCGGGGGCATGACCGATCCCGGGGAGGTCCCCGGGTTCCTGGCCCGGTCCGGGGCGGACCTGCTGGCCGTGGCCGTGGGCAACGTGCACGGGCACTACCGGGGCACCCCGCGGCTGCACTGGAGCCGCCTGGAGCAGATCTGCGAGGTCGCCGAGCGGACCCCGCTCGTGCTGCACGGCGCCTCCGGGATCCCCGAGACCATGCTGGTCCGCGCGCCGCTGGCGGGCATCGGCAAGATCAACATCAACACCGAGCTGCGCTCGGCCGTCCTCGCCGCCCTGACGGACCGGGTGGAGCAGCGCCGGTGCCAGGGTCTGGACCTGTGGGCGCTGCTGGGGGACTGGACCGAGGCGGTGGGCGAGTTCACCACGCTGGCCCACCGGCTGACCACCGCCGAGGCGCGCTCCAGGAATTCCTGAGCCCCGGTCCGTCGTTGCCGCATACCGTGCCCCGCGCGCCCGGTCCGCCGGCCGCCCGGGGCATCCGCTCCACCACCGCACCACGAGCAGAGGAGTCCTTCCATGGAATACACCCGACTCGGCAGTTCCGGCCTGTCCGTCTCCCGGCTGGCCCTGGGCACCATCCCCTTCGGCTCCGGCGGAGGGTTCGAGAAGATCGCGGGGCTGGGCCCGGACGAGGCCCGCCGGCAGATCGACGAGGCCCTCGACCGCGGCGTGAACTTCATCGACACCGCCAACCTGTACTCCGGCGGGGACGCCGAGCGGGTGCTCGGCCAGGTGCTGGGCGGCAGGCGGGACGACGTCGTCCTCACCTCCAAGGCCCGCACCCCCACCGGGGACGGCCCCAACGACGGCGGCGCGAGCCGCATCCACGTGACCCGGGCCGTCGAGGACAGCCTGAAGCGGCTGCGGACCGATCACCTGGACCTGCTCTACCTGCACCAGTGGGACGGGCAGACCCCGATCACCGAGACCATCGCCACCGCCAACGAGCTGATCCGGGCCGGGAAGATCCGCTACTGGGGTGTTTCGAACTACAACGGCTGGCAGCTGGCCAAGACGGTCTACGAGGCGCGCCTGGCCGGGCTGGAGGGCCCGGTCGCCCACCAGGCCTACTACACCCCCGAGGCCCGGGAGATCGAGTACGAGATCGTCCCGGCCGCCCGCGACCTCGGGCTGGCGACCTTCGGCTGGAGCCCGCTGGGGGAGGGCCTGCTCAACGGGAAGGTCCGCCGCGGCGCCGAGACCCCGTCCGACACCCGCCAGGGCACCGGCTGGCCGGAGCCCCACGTGGTGGACCGGGACCGCGCCTACGACCTCATCGAGCTCTTCGACGGGATCGCCCGGGAGCTGGGCTGGACGATCCCCCAGGTGGTGATCTCCTGGATCCTGGGCCGCCCGGGCATCGACGGCACCGTGATCGCCGCCCGGCGGTTCGAGCACCTGCAGGAGGACCTCGACGCCGCCGAGCTGACGCTGCCGCAGGAGGCCCGGGACCGGATCACGGCCGCGTCCCAGCTGCCCGCCTACTACCCGCTGTGGCACCGGCTGCTCAACGGCCAGGACCGCCCCGAGCCCGCGGAGGCGGAGTTCTACGCCGAGCAGCGCGGCCACGTCCTCGGCGAGGACCCGGCCCAGGCGTAGTCACCGCGGAGGACCCCCTGGCATCCGGCGCCGCCGGCGGGGCCCTCCGCGTACGCTGACCGGAGTGCTGCGAGGCCCCCCGTCCCGACCGACCCGAAGGTGAGAGCGATGACCGACCCGGCCGCCCGGCTCCTCTATCTGGACTGCGACACCGGCATCGACGACGCCGTCGCCCTGGCCTATCTGCTGGCCACCCCCTCGGTCGAGCTGCGGGGCATCGGCACCGTCAGCGGCAACACCGACGCCGGGACCGCGGCCCGCAACACGGTGGACCTGCTGGCCCTGCTGGGCCGCTCCGAGATCCCGGTGGCGGTCGGCGCCCGGGACGCCCTCCGGGGCCGGTTCGGCGGTGGCAGCCCGGCGGTGCACGGCGGCAACGGCGCCGGGGACGTGGAGCTGCCGCGGGCGTCCGCGGACCCGGTGGCCGAGGCGGCGGACGCGATGCTGAGCCGGCTGGCCCACGAGCACCCGGGCGAGCTGCACGTGCTGGCCACCGGTCCGCTGACCAACCTCGCCCGCGCCCTGCGGCGGGACCCCGAGCTGCCCGGGCTCGTGGCCGGCGTCACCGTCATGGGCGGCGCCGCCCTGGTCCCCGGCAACCGCACGCCGGTCGCCGAGGCCAACATCTCGCACGACCCCGAGGCCGCCGCCGAGGTGCTCGCCGCCGCGTGGGAGGTGACCCTGGTGCCGCTGGACGTCACCATGGACCACCGCCTGGACGAGGACCAGCGGCAGCAGCTCGCCGCCGTCGACCACCCCGCGCTGTCCGCGCTCGCCGCGATGCTCGAGCGCTACGCCGGCTTCTACACCGGGGTCTACGGCCGGCCCCTGTCCGCCCTGCACGACCCCCTGGCCGCGGCGCTGGCGGCCGGCACCGTGGAACCGTCCCTCGCGCCGCGGGCGGCGGTCCAGGTCGACACCACCGACGGGCCGGGACGCGGCCAGACGATCTGCGACCTGCGCGGGCGCTTCGCCGGCTATCCCGCCCCCGCCGGCGCCCGGTGCCGCGTGGTGCTCGAGCTGGCCGAGGACTTCGCGCCGCACCTGCTGGACACGCTCCGCCGGCTCGGCCCGGCCGCGGATCCCGCGCGGGCCGCGCTCACCGTGGTGGGCAGCATCAACCTCGACCTCACGGCCGTGTGCGAGCGGCTGCCCGCGCCCGGGGAGACCGTCGCCGCCGCGGACCTGCAGCGGCAGCCGGGCGGCAAGGGCGCCAACCAGGCCGTGGCCGCCGCCCGGCTCGCCGGCCGCGCCCGGATGGTCGGGGCCGTCGGCGACGACCCGGACGGCGGCGCCCTGCTGCGCAGCATGGCGGCCGCCGGCGTCGACACCACCGGCGTGCGCCGGGTGGCGGCGCCGACCGGCACCGCCCTCATCACCGTGGACCGCCACGGGGAGAACCAGATCACCGTCTGCGCCGGGGCCAACGCCGAGGTGTCCCTCGAGGGCGTGACCCTCGCGCCGGAGGACGTGGTGCTCTGCCAGCTGGAGATCGAGCTCGACGCCGTGCTCGAGACCGCCCGGCGCACCCCGGGCTTCTTCGCCCTCAACGCCGCCCCGGCCCGGCCCCTCCCGGCCGAGCTCGTGGAGCGGTGCGACCTCGTGATCGTGAACGAGACCGAGTACGCCCGCATCCCCGCACTGGCCGACGCGAAGCTCGTCGCGGTGACCTACGGCGCCCGCGGCTCGGCCCTCTACGCGCACGGGCGGCGAGTCGCCTCCGCCCCCGCCCACGAGGTCGCCGTGGTCAGCACGGTCGGCGCCGGCGACGCCTTCTGCGCCGCCCTGGTGCTGGCCCTCGCCGCCGGGCTCGACCACGGGACGGCCCTGCGCGCCGCCAACGCGGTGGGCGCCCACGCCGTCGGCGACGCCTCCTCGCAGCCGGCGTTCTCCCCGCTGGAGCACTACCTGCCCTCCCCGGCCGCCGGTCCTGCCTAACCGTCCGCGGCACCGGCCGGCCCCGGCGTCCCGAAGTTCCAGGGGTCCGGGGTCGGTGCCGAGAACTACGCTGGGGGCATGACCTCCCAGCCTCCACGGCGACCGGCGCCCTGGCAGCCCGGTGCCCCTGCCGCGCCCGCGGGCGTCCGGCCTCCCGGCCCGCCCGCGGGGTGGCCCGCGGCTCCGTACCCGGGCCGCCCCGGCGGCGCGGTCCCGCAGTTCGGGATCTCGACGACGGCGCCGGTCACCTACGCGGAGTTCTACCGCACGCCCCGCAACCGCTGGTGGAAGGGCCTCACCAGCATCCTGGTGCTCTGCGCGGCGGTGCTGCTGTTCTCGCTCGTGCTGACCCTCGGCGCCATGGGGATCGACCTCGTCCTGGGCGCCACCACGATGGACGACCTGGCGAGCGGTCGGATCACCATGACGCCGGTGCTGCTGCTGGCCAGCAATCTCACGCTGGTGCTCTCGGCCGTCGTCGCCCTGCTCCTCCACCGGTTCCTGCACCGGCAGCCGGTGGGCACCCTGCACTCGGTGCTGGGCCGCTTCCGCTGGGGCTGGTGCGGGCGGGCCGCCCTGGTCGTAGTGCCGCTGTTCGTGGTCTACGTGGGGCTGGTGACCCTCGCGGAGGTGCCGGGCTCGCTCTCCCTGGATGCGACCGCGTGGGCCTTCCTCGCGGTCGTCCTGCTGACCACGCCCCTGCAGGCGGCCTCCGAGGAGTACATCTTCCGCGGGGTGATCCAGCGCGCGGCCGGCTCCTGGGTCTCCGGCACGGTCCCGTCCCTGGTGCTCGGCACCCTGGTGAGCGCGGTGCTGTTCTCGGTGGCGCACTTCGCCACCGACGTGTGGCTGATCGTCTACTACCTGGTCTTCGGGATCGCGATGTCCCTGCTGAGCCAGGCCACGGGCGGGCTCGAGGCGGCCTCGCTGGTGCACGCGGCGAACAACGTCATGCTCTTCCTCGTGGCCACCGCCGCGGGACAGATGAGCGAGGGGATCGACCGCTCGGCCGGCGCCGGCGGCCCGTTCATGCTGGTGCCGATGCTGGTCATCTCGGCTCTCGCCGCCGTCCTGGTCGTCCTCGCCCGCCGGCGGGGACTGGCCGACCGGGCCGCTCCGCCGGCGACCGCCTGAGGCCGCGGCCCGGCGCACCGGCCGGGAGAAGCCTGGGAATCCGGGGGCGTCGCGCGGCGACGCGGACGGCCGGTCACTAGGCTCGGGTCCGTGACCGGACTCCGTGGAGCGGCTCTGCTCGAAGTGCTCAGTGCCGCCGCCACCAACACCGGTGCGGCGCTGCTGGTGGCGGCCCTGCTCATCCGGTGCCTCTACCTCGGCTGGCACCGGACCGAGGCCCTGCACGTGCTCACGGACGGGGAGTCCTGCCTGCGCTGGCACACCACGCGCTACGAGATCCACGAGGAGCCGTGGCCGGACCCGCCGGCGCCGGCCCCCGCCCCGGGGGCCGAGGTGACGGTCTACTACCGCGTCCGCGATCCGCGCCGGTGGGCGCTCACGGCCCCCTACCGCATGACGCGGTGGCTGTTCTGGACCGGCGCCGTCCTCACGGTGGTCGGCCTGCTCCTGCCCGTGCTGCTCGGCTGAGCGGTCAGCGCACGGCCCTGCTGCGGGCCGCCCTGTTGCGCCCGGCCAGGCTCTCGGCCACGCCGATCAGCAGCACCGCGGCGATCACGGCCACGATGAAGCCCAGGACGTTGAGCTCGAAGATGTCGCCGGTGCCCAGCGCGCTGGCGATGACGCCGCCGATCACCGAGCCGGCCAGGCCCAGCAGCAGCGTGGCGAGCAGGCCGAGGTGCTGCTTGCCGGGCTTGACGAGCCGAGCGAGGGCGCCGATGACGAGTCCGGCAACGATGAATCCGATCATGGGGGGTCTTCCTTCTCCGGTCGGGGGTCCCGGCGGCGACGGGGTTCTTCTGATGTGCCGCGCCCTAAATACTACGCATACTGCCGATTTCCCCGCACGGACCGGGACGGGCCGGGCCCCCGGGCGGGACGGTCCGGCGCACGGCCTCGATCGCCGGACGTCCGGGCGGTACGGTGAACGGCGTCACCGCCCAGCACCCACACCGGAGGTCGTCGTGAAGATTCGTGGAGCCGTCCTGGAGACCATGGAGGCCACCGCCCCGTACGCCGCGTCGCAGCCGCTGCGCGTCGAGGAGCTCGAGCTCGGCGAGCCCGGGCCCACCGAGCTGCGCGTGCGGATCACCGCCGCCGGGGTGTGCCACTCCGACCTCTCCGTGGTCAACGGCAACCGGCCGCGGCCCCTGCCGATGCTGCTGGGGCATGAGGCGGCCGGCGTCGTCGAGCGCGTGGGCGCCGAGGTCACCGACCTTACGGCGGGCCAGCACGTGGTGATGGCGTTCCTGCCGCGCTGCGGCGAGTGCGCCGCGTGCAGGACGGAGGGGCTGCTGCCGTGCACGGTCGGGTCGAAGACCAACGCCTCCGGCACCCTGATCGAGGGCTCCCGGCACCTCAGCTCCGAGGCCCGCGGCACCGTCCACCACCACCTGGGGGTCTCCGGGTTCGCCACCCACGCCGTGGTGGACCGCCGCTCCGTGGTGCCCGTGGGCGAGGACGTCCCGGCCCCCATCGCCGCCGTCATGGGCTGCGCGGTGCTCACCGGGGGAGGGGCCGTGCTCAACGCGGCGCGAGCCACCCCCGACGACGCCGTGGCCGTGGTCGGTCTCGGCGGCGTGGGTCTCGCCGCGGTGCTGGTCGCCAAGGCCGTGGGCTGCCGCCGGGTGATCGCCGTGGACGCGCTGCCCGAGAAGCTGGAGCTGGCCCAGGAGTTCGGCGCCAACGAGGCGCTCACCCCGGACGAGCTCGTGGCGCTGGCGGACAAGCCGCGCGTGGTGATCGAGGCCGCCGGGCACCCGCGGGCGTTCGAGACCGCGTTCAACGCCACCGCCGTGGGCGGGGTGACCGTCACCGTGGGCCTGCCGGCACCCGGGGCGATGTCGCAGATCGAGCCGCTGAAGATCACCGCCGAGGCCCGCCAGATCATCGGCAGCTATCTCGGCTCCGCCGTGCCGGCGGTGGACATCCCCAAGTACGAGCAGATGTGGCGCGACGGCGCGCTGCCCCTGGAGAAGCTGATCACCTCCCACATCACCCTCGACCAGATCAACGAGGCGATGGACGAGCTGGATGCCGGGCGGGCGGTGCGGCAGGTGATCGAGTTCTGAACCTCGCCGTCCGCGACCCTAACTGAGGGGCGCTACCGTGCTCGCGACCGAAAACGTCGGGGACGGCATCGGGCGGCGTAGTTTCCAAATAATCGACATGGGTTTGGATCCTTCGTGCGACACGTAGTCGACGGGACCCAAAAAAACGTATGGCGAGGTGCCGGCCTCCTGCGTCGGGGATTCGCGGACAAACAGCATGATGTGGCTGTCTTGCGCGGTGTGGCGTTGATATCGCTGTCCCGCTGCGGACTCCGGAGTGGTCTGGTTTTGGGACTCCCAATGGAAGAGCGTCTCAGAGATCGCGTAGTCCTTGTACATGGTGTTGGGTGAGAAGTCCTTCTCCGACTTGTGGAGTGTGACGAGGAGTGCCTCGCAGCGTGATGACGGGATCCAGGACACTCCTTCTCGCACTGTGCCAGGAGTGCGCTGTCCCTCTTCTCCCATGCCCAAACCGGCCAGAAGCTCCTCCCGGGTGTAGTGGGCATGGGTCTGCAAGGGAATGTCGGTATACCCGGTACCCAGCGGTCGCGGCAGGTTGCGGGCGTTGTCATTGGTGACATCGATGAGCTGCGTCAGCTCGTTCCGCAGGATGGCGTGCGATCGAAGCAGATGGAGGCCACTTTCCAGGTCGTTCGGCCCACCGCTCTTCGGGCCTTGCGGCCAGAAGGAGTAGTAGAGCATGCGTGCCATTCGCTGCTCCTTGAGCGGCAGAGAGGATACCGGCGGTGCATCCGGTTGAAGGAGAAGCTCATAGGACCGGAGGCGGGCAGGGTCGTCCACACTGAGGAACGCCTTGGCGCGCTGCAGCAGACTGAGAACTTCACCCTCCCGATCTGCGGTCGGCCACAAAACATCGGGAACTAATCCACCAGCACGACGGAGGGTGTTCCAAGTTGTCGGCCGACCGTCGAACTTGCTTCGGCGGTAAATGTCCGATGCCTCCGAGAGAGAGTCCGTCAGATACTGGCGCAGGCTGTACGACTCGGGCACTGGCTGCTGCGCCGCCAGGTCTTTGATCTCGTCGACCACCTGCCTCGTGGTCAGGCGTAGCTGGCGTTTGACGTTGTTGAGCACCACGGACTGGGCGACCGTGTCGAAGACGATCTGCGTGCCAGAGGGAAGGAAGGAAAAGCCGTCCTCCAGGTCCTTGGCCAGGCGTGTCCGGCTCGACCCCGTCACGGCACGGTATTTCAAATCGAATCGGAACTCGCGGTGCTGAAACCCAATGAAGTCCAGAACAGTCAGTACCGGCTTATCAGGAGCCAGTCGCAGACCGCGTCCCAGTTGTTGCAGGAACAACGTGGAGGATTGCGTCGGTCGCAGCATGAGGATGGTGTCGACTTGCGGAATGTCCAGACCCTCGTTGAACAGATCGACGGCAAAAACCGCGCGCAGTTCTCCACGCTGCAGCGCCTTGAGCACGGTCCGTCGCTCATCGCTGGAACTCTGACCCGACAATGCCGCGGACGGCAGCCCAGACGCCGTGAACTTCTGCGCCATGTACTCCGCATGTTTGACAGAAACGCAAAAGCCGATGGCTTTCATGCGGTGCGGATCGAGCACCTTGTCGTTGAGAGCCTGCAACACCTTGGCGGTGCGTGCGTCATTGCCCGTGTAGACGGCATCCAGTTCCTTATCCTCGTATCGCCCCCTCCGGAACTGAAGCGATGACAGGTCGACACCATCGGAGACGCCGAAGTAGTGGAACGGTGTGAGCAGCTGCTGGTCGAGGGCATCCCACAAGCGCAGTTCGCTGGCAATGCGGCCCTCGAAAAACCGTTCCGCGACGTTGACGCCATCGCCGCGTTCGGGTGTGGCGGTGAGGCCGAGGAGCTCCTGGGGGCAGAAATGCTCAATAATCTTTCGGTAGGTCGGAGCATCGGCATGGTGGAACTCGTCGATGACCACCACGTCAAAGGCATCGGGGGCAAAGCGATCCAGGCTCTTGGCGTGGAGGGATTGAATCGACGCGAAGACGTGCTTTCCTCGAACTGGCTGATGGCCGTCGACCATGAGTTCGCCAAACGCACCGTCGCGCAGCACCGTGGCGTAGGTCTGACGCGCCTGTTCGAGGACTTCCCGTCGGTGGGCCACGAAGAGCAACGAAAGCTCGTTGAGGGCGCCGTCCTGCAGTCGGCGATAGTCCAAAGCCGCGAGAATGGTTTTCCCCGTGCCTGTCGCGGCAACCACGAGATTTTGGTGGCGGTCGTGAATGACCCGCTCGGCCTCCAGCTCTTGAAGCATTTGCGCTTGATAGGGGTAGGGCTGAACGTCCAAGTGCGCAATGGACACGTCCGAAGACATTCGCCCGCCACCTTCAGCGAGGGCTCTCGCCAGGCGTTCGCCGTCATCGTCCGGGTGGTAGGGCTCAAAGCTCTCTGACGCCCAGTAGCTCTCGAAGGTCGCCTCAAACTTCTGGAGGAGCGCCGGCGTCGCGACGGAGGAGAGGCGGACGTTCCACTCAAGCCCGTCCAGCATGGCGGCGTGCGACAGATTCGAGCTGCCGACATAGGCCGTGCTAAAGCCGGTCCTGCGGTGGAACATCCACGCCTTGGCGTGCAGGCGCGTATTGCGGGTTTCGTAGCTGACGCGCACCTCCGCGCCGTACTTGCGCGCCAATGCGTTGATGGCCTTGGCGTCGCTGGCCCCCATGTAGACCGTGGTGAGCACCCGGAAAGGTACGCCACGGTCCTTCACATTCTGTAGCTCCTTATCCATCACATGGAGCCCAGACCACTTCACAAAGGCGATCAGAAGATCCACCCGGTCGGCACTTTCCAGCTCCTTGGCAATTTCCCGGCCCACCTGTGGTTCGTGTGGAGTGTTGGTGAGCAGTGCCGCGTCTGACAGAGGCGTTGCTGGCCTCTGCAAAGGCTTGCCGGCCTCCTGGGAGACGGCAATCAATTGGCGAGGACCTGGGGCAATATAGAATGTTTCATCTGCTTCTTGGCCAAGAAGTTCCAGAATGCGGTTTGCCTCGTCGACGCGATGCCGTGCTGGAACTGACTGCAAATGCCTGTGAATGCGATGCGCCAGGTAGCGGCTTAAGACATGGGGGCTGTCCGCATCGTCAACATCATCGAGCGCCACCCTTCCGGGTGCCAACGTCGCTAGGTGCTCAGTAAGCCGCTCATCCTCGAGATGCTCGTACAAACCGGGGAAGAGTCGCTCGTTGGCAGTGGAGGGTGTTGGGCGCATAGGCGCAGCCTAGATGCGGTACATGGTCTGGCCCCGTCGAGGGCAGGCCTTCGAGTGTCGCGGCTACGGTGCTCGAGCGGAATCTGGGAATGGCTCGGGGTGCTTCCGCCTATGCCATCCTGCAGATCGAGTTCGTGGTCAGTACGCACGGATGGGGAGGCTCTAGGCGGACCGTGGAGAAATGTCCCCATAAGTGTGATCACACATGGGACGACACGCCATCGCCATTTGCAGTCGTAATGCGAAGATGAGAAGACGCCCCCGACGGCGCCTCACCCCCCATTCTGGAGGCCCCCGATGCTTTTCGGACTCTTTTCCCGTGCCCGCGCTGCCGTTTCCAAATTGCCCGCTGCCGGTGGCCCGCACCGGGCGACCGCCGCCTCGGTGGTTGCGGCAGGACTGCTCCTTGCTGGGGGTGTAATGCCTGCCGAAGCCGCGGGTACCTACAGCGCCCCGTTGCGCACCGCGGTGAAGTCCCTTCCGGTGGCTGCGGAGAACAATGCCGGCTATGACCGGGACCGTCAGTTTGGCGACTGGAACGACGCCAATCGCGACTGCCAGAACACCCGGGCCGAGGTACTGCAGAACGAGTCCAAGGTGAAGACCAGCTTCACCACCGCCAAGCGCTGTACCGTCAAAGGCGGGCGCTGGGTCACCACCTGGGACGGAAAAACCCACACCTCGGCCACTACCGTGCAGATCGACCACACCGTCCCCGTGCACGAGGCCTGGGGCTCCGGGGCCAGGAACTGGACGAAGACCAAGCGTGTGGCGTTCTACAACGACCTCGGGGATCACCGCACCCTCAGCGCCCAGACCTCCAAGCTGAACTCCACCAAGCAGGCCCGCGGCCCGGAAGAGTGGATGCCGCCCAAGCACCGCTGCGCCTATGTGGGGGAGTGGGTGGCGGTGAAGATCCGCTGGGGTCTGAAGGTCGACTCCAGGGAAAAGGCAGAACTGACCCGGATTGCCGGCTCCTGCACCAACGTCACCCTTACCGTCAGAAAAGCCTGATCGCCGATCGAAGGGTGAGCGCTTTTCCGTAGAGATTGAGCACTGCGGTGCCCGGGGCTCACACGGGATTTTCGGGGGCGTCGTGGTGAATTGGAAGCAAGAGCATGCTGCGCAGTGGATGTGCAATCAGGACGTCACCGCCAGAGAAGCCCGGAAAAGGTGAATCGAGAGGCCGGTATCCGCCCCCAGGCAGGACGCTCAGCGTTGGTTCGTGGCCCATCCTCGGCGTGACGCGAACCTTCACGGAGTTCAGCGCAATGGGATGCCAGACCGGTGCGCCTTGGCGTCATCATGCACCCTCGTTGTGGGCGCGCAAAAGTATCAGTCCGCGCCAGATTAATCGGCTAGTGGCCCGCGTCACACCTCCGTAGCGTGGAGGGCATCGCGCACCGGCTGCCCGCTCTTCTGCTCGCCAGGTGCCTTCCACCTGGTGTCCACGAAGGAGTGCCCGCATGTTCGGCATGCCCCGCCGCCTGCTCTTCGGCTATCTCGCCCTCGCCGTCTTCATGACCGGTGATGGTTTTGAGCTCACGTTCCTGTCCCGCTTCCTCGTCGAGAGCGGCTTCACGCCCACCCAGGCCGGTCTCGTCTTCACGGTCTACGGCCTGGTGGTCGCCGTCTCGGCGTGGACCACCGGCGTGCTCGCCGAGGTCGTCGGCGCCAAGCGCCTCATGGTCCTCGGCGGCGTCCTCTGGATGGTCCTGCACGTCCTGTTCCTCACCGTGGGGCTGCAGAGCGTGCTCGGCACCATCCTGATCTACAGCCTGCGCGGGGTCGCCTACCCGCTGTTCATGTACTCCTTCGTGGTGCTCATCGCGCAGTCGGTGCACCCCAGCCGCCTGGCCTCGGCCATGGGCTGGTTCTGGGCGTCCTTCTCCTTGGGCATCGGCGTGATGGGCGCCTACGTGCCCAGTCTGCTGGTCCCGGTCATCGGCGAGTACGCCACCCTGTGGGCGTCCCTGCCCTTCGTGGCGGCCGGCACCCTGATGTGCGCGGTCCTGGTGCCCGGCGCCCCGCCCGAGACCGACCTCTCGCAGAAGCTGCACGGCGCGGAGCGCACCCGCGAGCTGCTGCGCGGCGTGACCATCCTGGTGGAGAACCGGCAGATCGCCCTCTCCGTGGTCATCCGGGTGCTGTGCAACCTCACGCTCTACGCGTTCCCGATGATGATGCCGCTGTACCTGACCACCGGCGAGATCGGCGGCGCGGCCTGGTTCTCCCTGCCCGAGTGGATGATGCTGTGGGCGATCATGAACACCATCACCATCGGCACCAACATCGTCTGGGGCCGGCTCGGGGACCGCTACGGCTGGATGCGGCAGATGCGCTGGTTCGGCTTCGGCGGCATGGCCCTCGCGGTCCTGGCCTTCGCCTACGTCCCGGTGTGGTTCGGCCCCAGCTTCCCGCTGATGGTCGGCGCCGCCGTGCTCTTCGCCCTGTCGGTGACCGCGTTCGTCCCGATGGGCGCGATCTTCCCGGCCCTGGCCCCCGAGCACCGCGGCGCGGCGATCTCCGCGCACAACCTCGCCTCCGGGCTGACCACGTTCCTCGGCCCCGGCATCGCCACCCTGCTGCTGCCCGTCCTCGGCCCGGTGGGCGTGTGCTGGGTCTTCGCGGGCCTGATGCTCCTCGGCACCGTCACCACCTTCTTCATCCACCCGCCCCAGCCCGGCATCACCACCGCGACCGGCCGGATGCTGCCGCGCCGCGAGCGCCTTGCCGTCGCCGCCTGAGGAGACCTGAGACCATGAACCCCACGACACGCACCACCACGAGCCCTGCGAGCACCGCACCGAAGACCTCGAACACCCAGGAGAGCCCCATGGACGCCGTCGTCCTCGAACGCCAGCACGAGATCCAGGTCCGCCCCGTTCCCGGCCTGCGCCCGGTGGGCCCCGGCGAGGTGCGCATCGGCGTGCACACCGTGGGCATCTGCGGCAGCGACGTCCACTACTTCACGCACGGGCGGATCGGGCCCTACGTCGTCGAGGCCCCGATGGTCCTCGGCCACGAGGCCTCCGGCACGGTGCTGGAGGTGGGGGAGGGCGTGGACCACCTGGCCGTGGGGGACCGGGTCTGCATGGAGCCGGGCATCCCCAACCCGCGCTCACGGGCCGCGCGGCTGGGCATGTACAACGTGGACCCGGACGTGCAGTTCTGGGCCACGCCCCCGGTGGACGGCTGCCTGCAGCCGGAGATCATCCACCCCGCCGACTTCACCTACAAGCTTCCCGAGCAGCTCTCCCTGGAGGAGGGCGCCCTGATCGAGCCCTTCGCCGTGGCGGTGCACGCGGTGACCAAGGCCGGCCTGGCGCCGGGCGACGTCGTCGTGGTGGTGGGCGCCGGCACCATCGGCGTGCTCACCGCCATCGCGGCCGCCGCGAGCGGGGCGTCCCGGGTGTACATCTCGGACGTGGCGCCGGAGAAGTTCGCCAAGATCGAGGCGTATCCGACCATCCACCCCGTGGACGTCTCCCGCCAGGACCTCGGCGAGGTGGTGCGCGAGGCCACCGGCGGCTGGGGCGCGGACGTGGTCTTCGAGGCCAGCGGCAGCCCGCACGTCTTCGGCAACCTGTGGGGAATTCCCGCGCCCGGCGGGACCGTGGTCCTGGTCGGCATCCCGGTGGACCCGGTGCCGCTGGACGTCGCCGCGGCCCAGGCCCGGGAGCTGCGGATCGAGACCGTGTTCCGCTACGCCAACTCCTATCAGCGGGCCATCGAGCTCGCCGCGTCCCCGGCGGTGGACCTGGGCGCCCTGATCAGCGCCACGTATCCGTTCGCCGACGCCGTGGCCGCGTTCGAGCGCGGCGCCGAGGGCCGGCCCACCGACACGAAGATCCAGATCCGGGTGGCCGGGGCCTGACCGTGGCTGCCGCCGCACGGAGCACGACGCCGGAGGACGCCGCCTCCCCGGTCCGGGAGCTGGTGATCCCGGACCCGTCGAGCTCCGTGCGGTGGCACGAGCACGACTGGCCCCACCCCCTGGCCCGCTGGCACTACCACCCCGAGGTGGAGGTGCACCTGATCCGGGAGTCCTCCGGGACGGTCATGGCCGGCGACTACGCCGGGCCCTTCGGCCCCGGCCACCTCAGCATCATGGGCTCCTTCCTGCCGCACAACTGGATCTCCCACCGCGACGACGACGCCGTGGTCCGCCACCGGGACGCCGTGCTCCAGTTCGACCAGGAGCGGTTCTTCGCCGCCGCCGGGACGCTGCCGGAGCTCGAGGCCCTCCGGCCGCTGCTGGAGGTCGCGGCCCGGGGGATCGAGTTCACCGGCCGGACCGCGCTCGCCGGTGCGGCGGCGCTGGAGGCGGTGCACGGGACGTTCGGACTCCGCCGGCTGGCCGCCGTGGCGGAGCTGCTGGGCGTCCTCGCCGAGTCCCCGGAGGCCGACCGCCGCTACCTGGACAGCCACGGCGGCTCCTACCGCCTGGACGCCGCCGAGGCCGAGATCTTCAACCGGGCGCTGGGCCACATCACCGAGCACCTGGACCGGCGGATGCTCGTGCCGGAGGTGGCCGAGGCCGTGGGGCTGAGCCGGGACGCGTTCTCCCGGCTGTTCGCCCGGGCCACCGGCGTGGGCTTCAACCGCACGGTCACCCGGATGCGCCTCACCGAGGCCTGCCGGTTGCTGCGCGGCACCGACTTGCCGGTCTCGGACATCTGCTACCGGGTGGGCTTCACCAACCTGTCCAACTTCAACCGGCACTTCCGCGCCACCACCGGCACCACCCCGTCCCGGTACCGGCGGCTCGACGAGGTCTGAGCGCGGCCGGCCCGGTGCGCCGTGACCGACCCGCCGGTGCGAGGATGGTCGGCATGCACAGGCGTCCGCGGAACCCGGCCCGCTCGAACGACCGGCCGGGCCCGCGCCGGCTGCCCCGGCGGCTCGTGCAGCTCTACGCCGGGCTGGTGCTCTACGGCATCACCATGGCGCTGTTCGTCCGGGCGGAGCTCGGCGTCATCCCGTGGGACGTGCTGCACCAGGGGCTCTCCCGGCAGTTCGGGGTGAGCATGGGCACGGTCGTCGTCGTGGTCAGCGTGCTGCTGCTCCTGCTGTGGATCCCGCTGCGCGAGCGTCCCGGCATCGGCACCCTCAGCAACGCGGTGGTGGTCGGGCTGGTGCTCGACGCGACCCTCGCGGTGCTGCCCCCGGTCGGGTCGCTGCCGCTGCGGGTGCTGCTCGTGCTCGCCGGGGTGCTCCTCAACGCCGTGGCGACCGCCGCCTACATCGGCGTGCACCTGGGTCCCGGCCCGCGGGACGGGCTGATGACCGGCCTGGTGCGGCGCACCGGCGCGTCCGTGCGGATCGTGCGCACCTCGATCGAGGTGCTCGTGGTGGTCGCCGGGTGGCTGCTCGGCGGCACCGTGGGTGTGGCCACGGTGCTCTACGCGCTGGCCATCGGCCCGCTGGCCCAGGTCCTGATGCCCCGGTTGAGCGTGCAACTGCACCGCTGACGTCGCCGCCCGGGACCCGGGACCTGAGCCCGCTGCCGGTGCCGTGGTCCTGGGGGCGGAGCCGCCGTGCGGAACGGATGCGCCCCAGGGGGTGGTGGGAGACCGCCGCGGGGCACAGAATGGCCCTGTCGCCGGGGAACCGTCCCGGCCGCGCCTCGTCCGTGGGGGAACGGAGACGCACCATGCATTCAGGAACTCGATCGCGCACGCGCCGGGGGCGCCTCGCGGCGGCCGTCGCAGCACTGCTGCTCCTCGCCGGGGGCGGCGCCGGCACGGCTCCCGCGGCGCCGGTCGCCGCCGCGGTGACCACCGATCCGGCGGTCACCCGCCTGCAGGCGGATCTGGAGGTCCTGGCCGCGCAGGTGCCGGGGGAGCTGGGGCTCGTGCTCCTGGATCCGGCCGGCGCGGAGGTGGTGACCCGCCACCCGGACCGCTCCTTCACCAGCGCCAGCCTGTACAAGCTCTTCCTGGCCCATGCGGTCCTCGACCGGGTGGACCGGGGGGTGATCGCCCTGACCGACACCGTGCCGGGCACGACCCTCACCGTCCGGGAGGCCGTGGAGCGGATGATCACCTGGTCGGACAACGTCTCCGGGGCGGCCCTCGGGCGGTGGCTCGGCTGGCACGAGGTCCAGGCGTTCGCCCAGGGGCAGGGCTTCGAGTCCACGACCTACGACCCGGACACCGGGGAGGCGGGGACCGTGGCCATGACCACCACACCGGACGACGTCGCCGACCTCCTCGACCGGCTGCGGGGAGGCGAGCTCCTCGCCGGGCCGTCGACCACCCTGCTCCTCGGCTTCCTCGCGGCCCAGCAGCTGGACTACGCCCTGTCCACGGGACTGTCCCCGGACGTGGCGTTCGCGCACAAGACCGGCCTGCTCCTCCACGTCTCGCACGACGCCGGACTCGTCCGGCTGAACGGGCAGGAGTACGTGGTGGCCGTGCTGACCGACGGCTGGTCCGGCTACGACGACGCCAGGCCCTGGTTCCGGAGTGCGGGACAGGCGATCGACGCCTACCTGCACGCGGCCACGGCGGCCTGACCTCCGGAGAGCTCGCTCCGCATCGGTGACCGCCTCGCGGTCGGAACGGGTCAGCGGGCACGACGCTCGACGACGGGAGGCGGTCCGTAGCCGATCACGGCGTCCCGCAGGCACCGCGGCGCGCCGTGCTCGGGCTGGTGGATCCGCGCGGGGCCGCCGGCAGCCACCCAGCGGTGCAGGGCCTCCGCGCGGTCCGCGTCCTCGAGCCCGCTCAGCCACACGGTGGGGCCGACCTGGCCGCTGGGCCCGTCGCGCCGGGCGACGGCGACCAGCGAGGCCATCTCGCACCGGCCCATGCACGGCGACGAGATCAGCACGGCTCCCGCCGTGCCCTGCACCACCTCCCGGAGGCGCTCCACCTGATCGGCCGTCCCGGTCAGCCGGCGCAGGCCCGCGCACCGGTGACCTCGGCATACAGCCACCAGCGGGCCGCCGGCATCAGCCGGCGACTCGTGCCTCGGCGGCTTCCGGGGGCGGGGCGTGCGGCGTGTCATGGGTGGCTCCTTCCGAGGCCGTGGCGTCCGGTGCTCAGCCGGCGGGCGCCCGTCGTCATGCTCCGGCCGACGGGCGCCCTGTCAGCGGCGCGGCGGCTCAGTGCTCGTGGCCCTCGTGCGTGTCACCGTCGTGGTCGTGGCCCTCGTGCGTGTCACCGTCGTGGTCGTGGCCCTCGTGCGTGTCACCGTCGTGGTCGTGGCCCTCGTGCCCGGCTCCGGTCGCGGCGGGGGACTCGGGCTCACCGTCGACCACGGCGATCTCGGTGGGGGTCTCCGGCAGGTCGAAGCTGTCCACCACGGTGCCGGCGGCGATGTCCACCACGTGCAGCTTCTGCGCCGCGGCGTCGGTGACGTAGGCGCGGTCCCCGGCGACCTTGACGGCCGGGCCGGGCTCCTGCCACTCCTCGGGCTCCTCCCACGGTTCGACGACGGCGACCTCGTGCAGCACCTCACCGGTCTCCTCGTCGAGGATGTTCAGCTGCCCGTCGTAGGTCAGCACCATGGCCTCGCCCTCGGGCCCGCGGGCCAGGGAGCGGAACCAGTAGGCCGAGCCGAGGTCGACCGTGCGGATCTCATCCGTGCGGGTGTCGATCAGCCCGATCCTCGTGGGGCGCTCCTGCTCGGCGTCGGGGTCGGTCTTGTAGTCGGCCAGCACGATCGGGGACTCGTGGGAGCCGAACTGGTTGCCCGAGCGCTGGTAGTCCTCCTGGACGGCGACCTTGTGGAAGGCGCCGTCGCGGTAGACCACGGGCCCGTTCTCGCAGCCCAGGGAGATCACGTCGCCCTGCCCGGTCGGAGCGGCCGCGGCCTCCCCGTGCACGCCGGGGCAGTCGGTGGTCTCGGCCACGACCTCGCCCTCGGGGGTCACCACCTGGACGGTGTCGCGGCTCTCCTCGGTGCCCTGGGTGAGCAGCAGGTTCCCGTCCGTCAGCGGCACGGCCACCCCGTGGTGGGCCGCCTCGGTGGCGTGGCGCTCCACCTCGCCGTCCTCCACGACCCCGTCGGAGAAGGCGGCGGAGTCCAGGACCTGGATGTCCCCGGTGCCGTCCGCGAACAGCGCGGTCCTCCCCTCGTGCACCACCACGTGCGCGGCCTCGGGGGCCTCCAGGGCGGTGCCGGTCAGGGCGGGGGCCTGCTCGTAGTAGTGGGAGTGGCCGCCGTGGGCCTGGTCGATCAGGCCGGTGTCGAAGAGCCGGAAGGCGTCGCCGTCGCTGACCAGCACGTGCCGGCCGTCCCCGGCGTTGTTCAGCCGCAGGAAGCCCTCGTGCTCGGCGGTCCCGAGGACCTCCCCGGACTCGGTGTCGAGGGTCATCAGGCCGCCGTCGTAGGTGAGCACCGCCCGCGGGGTGAGGGAGGCGACCTCCTGGCGCGAGTCCGGCCCGTCGGAGGCGGACGGTGACGCCGGAGACGTCGCAGAGGTCGTGGCGGCTGCGGACGTGTCGGCCGCGGGCTCGGTCTCCGCCGTTCCGGGAGAGCAGGCCGACAGCGCCAGTGCGGCCACGACGAGCCCGGAGTAGGTCAGGGTGCGAGAAGAAGTGTGCATGCTCGAACCCTAGATGATAATAAGAATCGTTCTCAAGTCTCGCGGCCGCGTTGCGTCGCGGTTCGGGGGTGGTCGAGTTTTGACAATGATTCTCACTTTAGATGAGACTCGTTCTCATGAATATGCCTCGTGTCGTGCTGTCCTCGTCCGCCCTCCTGTCGGTCGCCGCCCTCTCCGCGTGCTCCGGTGCCGCCTCGGAGCCGACGTCCTCCGCTGAGGCCGGGTCAGGAGGAGGGTTGTCGGTGGCGGCGTCCTTCTATCCCCTGCAGTACGTCAGCGAACGCGTCGGCGGGGACCTGGTGGCCGTCGACTCGCTGACCCCGGCCGGGGCCGACGCGCACGACGTGGAGCTGTCCCCCGCGGCGGTGGCCGGACTCCGCGAGGCCGACGTGGTGGTCTATCTGTCGGGGTTCCAGGCCGCGGTGGACGACGCGGTGGACCAGGCGGCTCCCGAGCACGTGCTCGATGCGGCCGGACCCGCCGACCTGATGGCCGCGCCCCAGCACGACCACGCGCACGACGGGCACGGCCACGACCACAGTCATGACCACGGTCATGACCACGGGGAGGAGGGCCACGACCACGGCCACGAGGGCCATGACCACGACCACGGTGGGGTGGACCCGCACTTCTGGCTGGATCCGCAGCGGCTGGCCGCGGTGGCCGAGGAGCTCGCCCACGAGTTCGGCGAGGCCGATCCCGACAACGCCGACGCCTATGACGCCAACGCGGCCGCACTGGCCGGGGAGCTGAACGACCTCGACGAGCAGTTCCGCACCGGACTGGCGTCCTGCGAGCAGGACACCGTCGTGGCCGGCCACGAGGCCTACGGGTACCTGGCCGAGAAGTACGGGCTGGAGCAGTTCGGCATCGCCGGCCTGGATCCGGAGGCCGAGCCCTCCCCGGCGCGGATGGCCGAGGTCGGGAACGTCATCCAGGGGCAGGGGGTGACCACGGTGTTCACCGAGTCGCAGCTGAACCCCAAGGTCGCCCGGACGCTGGCCGAGGACCACGGCATCGACAGTGCGGTGCTGGACCCGGTGGAGTCGCAGGTGGACGCGGACCAGGACTACCAGCAGGTCATGCGCAACAACCTCGAGGCCCTCCGTGCCGGACTCGGCTGCTGATCCGTTGCCCGGCCCGGGGGGTCGGTCTCCGCGCCGCGCCCGCAGACCACCTGGCGGTCACGGCCCGTGCCTGGACGTGACGAAAGGGCGCCCGACGGGACCGCCGCGGAGGCAGCGGGTGGAGCAGCCGGGCGGACCGCTGCCGCGCCGGCGGCGCGAGGGGGCGCATCGGTCCTCCGCGTCCGTGGTGCCGGGTTGTGTCCGAGGGGCTGTGCGGCACGAGCACTCCGTGCCGGCCAGGATCTCGGTGCTCGTCCGGATCGAGCTCGACGGGAGCCGGGTCGACGTCCTCGTCGCCGGTCGCCTGACCGGGGTCAACCAACAGGGCCTGCGCCCGGTCGTCCGCCGGGCGCTTGCGCTGACTCCGGGGACGGCCGTCACCGTGGACCTGACCGCCGCCCACGTGGAGGACGGTGCCGTGGAGGTCCTGCTGCAGGGCCTGGGTGCGCCTGCGACATGCGCCGTGCACGTCCTGCTCCCGCCCCCGGTCGCCGGTGCCGCGCCGCGGTGAGGCCGGGGCGGCGGCGCTCGGCGTTCCGGAGCGTGCCGATCCACCCCGGTGCGCCCCGGCACGCTCCGCGCGGCGGCCCCAGCGCCCGTCGGTCGGGAGCACCGCGTTTTGTGTTCTGAGAATGATACTCATTACGATGAAGAGTCGTTGGTGAGTCCGATCCGAGGAGAGACCGTGCGCAGTGCCGCCCGCGTGGAGGTGAGGGGCCTCGAGGTCTCGGTGCCCGGACAGTCGTTGCTGCACCGCGTGGACCTCCAGGTGGAGCCCGGACAACGGGTGGCCCTGCTCGGGGCCTCGGGCTCGGGGAAGTCCCTCACGGTGCTGGCGCTGCTGGGACTGCTGGGGCCTCAGTTCGACGTGCGGGGTGCCCTGCGGGTCGACGGCCGTGAGCTGCCCTGGCGCCAGGCGCCGGGGCGGCGCCCGGGGATGGCCGCGGTCTTCCAGGACTCCCAGGCCGCACTCAACCCCGTCGTGCGTCTGGACCGGCAGCTCCTGCCCGCCGTGGCCCGACGGCGCCGGATCGGGACGGCGGAGGCCGGCCGGACCGTGGCCGAGCTGCTCCGCGAGGTCGGCTTCGAGGACCCGGAGCGGATCCTGCGCACCCACCCCTCCCAGTTGTCCGGCGGGCAGCGACAGCGCGTGTGCCTGGCCCTGGCGATGGCCGCGACCCCGGACCTGCTGGTGGCCGACGAACCCACCACGGCCCTGGACATGATCAGTCAGCGCCAGGTGGTCGAGGCGCTGCGCCGCTGCACGGGCCCGGGGCGCAGCGCGCTGCTGTTCATCACCCACGACCTGGCGGTCGCCGCCGACCTCTGCGACGACGTCGTGGTGCTCGACCGGGGGCGGGTCGTCGAGGCCGGTCCGATGCAGCAGGTGCTCCGGTCGCCGCGGGCGGCGTTCACCGCGGCCCTGGTCGCGGCCGCCCGCGCCGGTCTCCGGCCCGCTGCGGCGCCGGCGGGCCCGGACGCCCGCGCCGGCCTCGGGTCCGTCACCGCACCGCTGGGCGCGGCCTCGTGACCCGGCCGGCAGGGCCGACGACGCTGCGCGGCACCGGACTGACCCGGACCTACCGGACCCGCTCCGGGGAGGTGACCGCGGTGCGCGGGGTCGACCTCGAGGTGCGCGAGGGTGAGGCGCTGGGCGTGGTGGGGCCTTCCGGATCGGGCAAGTCCACGCTGCTGTCCCTGCTGCTGGCCGTGGAGCGCCCCGATCAGGGTGAGGTCCTCTTCGACGACATGCCCCTGACCGGCCGGCAGCGGATCCGGCGGGCCCGGCAGGCCGTGCAGTACGTTCCGCAGGACCCGGCCTCCAGCCTGGACCCGCGGCGCAGCGTCGAGCGCCAGCTGCTGGAGCCGCTGCGGCGCTTCCGCGTCCCGGGCGACCACCCGCACCTGGTCCGGGACGCCCTGGAGCAGGTCGGGCTCGGCGCCGAGCACCTGGGCCGGCGGGCCCACGAGCTCTCCGGCGGCCAGGCCCAGCGCGTGGCCATCGCCCGGGCCCTGGTGACCCGCCCCCGCATCCTCCTGGCCGACGAGGCGGTCAGCGGCCTCGACCTGCCGCTGCGCAACCAGGTGCTGGATCTGCTGCAGGACCAGCACGTGCGCGGGGGTCTGGGGCTGCTGTTCATCTCCCACGACCTCACCGCGGTCCGTTCCCTGTGCGAGCGCGCCCTGGTGCTCGACCGCGGGCAGGTGGTGGAGGAGGGGCCGGCTGACCGGCTCCTCGAGAGCCCCCGCCATCCGACGACCCGGCAGCTGGTGGACGCCGTTCCGCGCCTGCCCGCCTGAGACCCGCACCCTGCCGTCCCCCGGCACCTCGCGACACCCCGTCGATCCTGCTCGCCCTGCTCTCCGCGGGCGCCCACCGCTCGCCGGGCCCCGAGGTCCGGCGTCCCCGCACCACCTCGCCGTCCCCGATCCACCCGACCGTCCACCCGACCATCCGTCGTCCAGCACACCGAAAGAGCCCGCTGATGCCCTCTCGCCCCTCCGTCCTCCTCCGCCCTTCCGCCCGCCGGACCACCGGCCTCGGCCTGGCCGGGGTCAGCCTGTTGCTGCTCACCGGCTGCTTCTCCGAGGGCTCCGGCGCCCCCTCCGCCGAGGGCTCCGGCGACACCACCGACGCCCGCGTGGAGCTGGCCATGCTCCAGCCGCCGCGCTCGGGGCTGTCCCCGCTCAGCGATGACGCCTTCAAGCTCTCCCGCTGGTCCACCGCCGAGACCCTGGTCCGGCTGGACGAGGCCGGGGACGCCCAGCCCATGCTGGCCACCGCGTGGGAGCAGGTCGACGACACCACCTGGTCCTTCACGATCCGGGACGGGGTCACCTTCCACGACGGCACGGAGCTCACCGCCGAGAACGTCGCCGCCTCCCTGGACCGGGCCGTGACGGCCGAGCCGGCCCCGCGCATCCTCGACGGGGTCGAGATGACCGTGGCGGCCGAGGGCGACACCGTGCGGGTCACCACCGCCGAGACCGACCCGCTGGTCCCGCAGCGGCTGTCCAGCCCGCAGCTGTCGGTCCTCGCCCCGGCCGCCTACGAGGGCACCGCGGTGGACCCGGTCGGCCACGGCACCGGGCCGTTCGAGCTCACCGCGGTCGACGGCACCTCCGGCGCCACCCTGGAGCGCTACGAGGACCACTGGGACGGCGCCGCGGCCGCCGCCGGCATCGACGTGTCCTTCGTGCCCGACGGCACGGCCCGGGCCGCCGCGCTGCGGACCGGTGAGGCCGACGTCGTCGAGGCCGTGCCGGTGGGCCAGGCCGCCCAGGTCGAGGAGGACCTCCTGGCGGAGGTGCCGATGCCGCGCACCAACACCCTGTACCTGAACACCCAGGACGGCCCGTTCGCCGACCCCGCCCTGCGGGCGGCGGCGCGGGAGGCCCTCGACCCGCAGGGCATCGTGGACGGGGTCTACGAGGGCCGCGCCGACGTGGCCGCCGGCCTGCTCGGACCCGCCATCCCCTACGCGGCGGAGCAGCGGAACACCGACGCCTACCGTGAGCTGCTGGCCGGCCGCGCCGAGGCCGGGGACCCCGCGGGGCGGAAGATCACCATCGGCACCTTCACCGACCGCGCCGAGCTGCCCGAGGTCGCCGTGCAGCTCCAGCAGCAGCTGGAGAAGGCGGGCTTCGAGGTGGAGCTCGACGTCCGGGAGTACCAGTACATCGAGGCCGACGCCCTCGAGGGCGCGTTCGACGCCTTCATCCTCTCCCGGGCCACCGTGCTGGACTCCGGGGACCCGGTGGCCTACATGGTCAGCGACTTCGGCTGCGACGGATCCTTCAACATCTCCCAGTTCTGCTCCGAGGCCGTCGACGCCGCCCTCGACAAGGCCGGGAAGGCCGCTCCCGGCGAGGAGCGCCGGACGGCGATCATGGAGGCGGAGGCCGCGGTCCTCGCCGAGGACGCCGCGGTCCCGATGCTCCACGAGCGCGTCATCCAGGGCGAGCAGGACGGTGTGGAGGGCGCGGCCCGTGACCCCCGCGAGCGCGAGCTGATCACCGCCGAGACCACCGTCGCCGAGTGAGGTTCCGTGTGCCGAGCCGGTCGGGGGCCGCGGCTCTGATCTCGCGGGCCCTGGCCTTCGCCGCCGTGGTCGTGCTGATCGGGGCCCTGCCGTGGCTGTCGGGCAATTCCCCGGAGTACACCGTGCTGCGCGCCCGCTACGCGGACCGGCCGGCCACCCCGGAGGTGCTGGCCCAGATCCGGACCGAGCTGGGCCTGGACGGAGGCCCGGTGGCCGTCTTCGCCGACTGGGCCTCCGGCGTCCTCACCGGGGACTTCGGGACCTCCTGGATCAGCGGCCGCCCGGTCCTGCCCGGTGTCCTGGACGCCCTCGGTGTCTCCCTGACCCTGATGGGCGCCGCCCTGACCGTCGCCCTGGTCGTGGCCGCCCTGACCTGCCTGCCCACCGTCCGCGCCGGGCTGGCCGGGCGCCCCGCCCGCGGGGCCGGGGCGGCGGCCGCCGCGCTGACCGCGCTGCCGGAGTTCCTGCTCGCGGCCGTCCTGCTGATCGTGGTCGCGGTGTGGGCGGGCTGGCTTCCGCCCTACGGGTGGCGGGGGCCCGAGCACGTGGTGCTCCCGGCCCTGGCCCTCGGTCTGCCCGGCGGCGGACTGATCGGGAGGCTGCTCTCGACCGCGCTGGCCGGGGCGTTCACCGAACGCTGGGTGCACACCTGGGCCGTGGCCGGGCACTCGAGGGCCCGGATCGCTCTCGCGGCCCTGCACCGGGCCCTGCCCGGGGTGATCGGGCAGATCGCCCTCGTCGTCGTCGGGCTCACCGGCGGGGCGGTGCCCGTCGAGGAGGTCTTCGCGATCCCCGGCCTGGGCCGGACCCTGCTCGGGGCCGCCGCGGCCCAGGACATTCCCGCTCTGCAGGCAGGGGTCCTCCTGCTCCTCGTCCTTGCGGCGGCCCTCGGGGCCCTGGCCGCCCTGATCCGCCGATCCCTGCTCGGCCCGGCCGCCCGCTCCGGGGACCTGCCCGTCCCCGGCCCGCCGCCGGCCCCGCGCCGGTGGTGGTGGGTGGTGCCGGCGGTCTCCGGCGGGGCGCTGCTCGCCCTGATCGTGGCCGGGCTGTTCCGGGACCCCTACACCTCCGCCCACGCCCGGCTCGAGGCGCCCTCCTGGGCGCTGCCGCTGGGGGCGGACGCCGCCGGGCGGGACGTGCTGGCCCGGGTGGGCCACGGTGCGCTGGACACCCTGGGCCTGGCCCTGCTCGTGGTCGCCGCGTGCCTGCTCATCGGGCTGGTCGTCGGGATGGCGGGGGCGTGGTCCACCGGTCCGGTGGAGGTCACCAATGCGGCGCCCCCGATCATCGCCGGCATCCTCGTCGTCGCGGTGGCCGGCCCCTCGGCGGCCGGGGCGGCCGTGGCCGTCACACTGGTGAGCTGGGCGCCACTGGCCGCCCACACCGCCGCCCTGGTGGCCGAGATCTCGGCCCGCCCCTACGTGCGGGTGCTGCCCCTGCTGGGCGCGGGCCGCGCTCGCATCCTGACCGGCACGGTCCTGCCCGCCCTGCTGCCCGAGGTGGCCCGGCACGCCGTCCTGCGCCTGCCCGGCACCGCCCTGGCCATCGCCGCGCTCGGCTTCCTGGGCCTGGGACAGCAGCCGCCGGCCCCGGAGTGGGGGCTGCTGCTGTCCGAAGGGATCGGCTACGTCGAGCGCGCCCCGTGGACCGTGCTCGGCCCCGCCGGAGCTCTGGTGCTGGCCTCCGTGCTGGCCGTCGCCCTCTCCAGCGCCGAGGGGTCACGGCGGGTCTCCCGCCCCGGGTTGGGGCATCCTGCCGCGGTCCCTGTTCCTGCGCCCGGCACGGATCCGGCAGCGCCGGCCGTGCCGGTGGAGCCGGTGCGGGGCTGAGCCCGCCACCACGACGACGAACGGCCGCCGCCGTACCTCGGTCGGGCGGCGGCCGTTCGTCGTCGTGAGGTCCCGGGCTCAGCCCTGACGCGCCTTCATCCGCGGGTTCTTCTTGTTGATCACGAAGGTGCGGCCGCGGCGGCGGACCACCTGGGCGCCGGGGACCTTCTTCAGGGCGCGCAGCGAGTTGCGTACTTTCATGTCGTTCCTCCTGGTTGTCGTGCTGGCGGTCGGTGAGGGGAAGCCCGGTGCGGGCCCCTCGATATCAGTTCGGCGAGCTGATGCCGAACGGGTCGCTCAGTCCGGTGATCCCGGACCGCAGCTCCTCCTCCGTGAGCTGGCAGGCGGCCAGCAGCCGGGTCATCTCGGCCGCGTCCAGGTCCGCCCCGGTGGCGGCCAGCACCGTGGCGTGCTCCCCGGGGCCGGCCGGCACCACGTCCGGGCCGAGGCCGTGCAGGTCGAGGCCGTGCGGGTCGCGCGGCTCCACCGGCCACGGGCCGGCGTTCTCGAGCCACACCCGCGGACCGACCCCCTGGACGAGGATGCGGTGCTCCGGGGCGACCGCCAGGCAGACGTGCCCGCGCAGCCAGCAGCAGCCCGCGGCCAGCGCGGCCAGCGCGTGCCGGAAGCGCTCCGGGTGCAGCGGGCGCTCCACCCGGTGCACCACGGTGCTGAACGGTGAGGACGGCGCGCCCCGGGGCGGCTCCAGGCACCCGGAGGCGGCGCGGTGCCGGGCCTCGGCGGGACGGTGCCGCCCCGGGCGGACGTCCCCGCCGTGCTCGACGACGTCCGCGTGCCGGGCCAGCTCTCGCAGCAGCTGGACGCCGCGGGCGCGCTCCTCGGCGCCGACGGGCACCAGCTCGGGATCGGCCAGCAGCACCGTGTCGGCGAAGGCCAGCTCCTCGACCAGGAACTCCCCGCCGGTCCGCTCGTCCCCGTCCACGGCGGTGCAGCCGGCCTGCGCGAGGGTCTGCCCGTCCCAGATCCGGTCCTCCACCGCGGCCGGGGAGCAGGCGAGCACCGCCGACTCCACGGTCGGCGGGCGGTCGAGCAGGTGGTGCAGGGCGCGGGTCGCCGTCGAGGTCGGCACGCCCGGCGGCAGGCCCACGACCACGTGCTCGGCGCCGGCCTCCTGCAGGCCCGCGAGGGCCGGGACGAGGTCGAGGCGAACCGCGCAGCCGGGGCAGCCGTGCTCCAGCGGGGTCGCCTCCCGGTGCGCGGCGAAGCCGGGCCGGAGCGTCCGGCGGACCACCGTGCCGTCGTCGAGCAGGTCCTGCAGCACCACGACGGCGCGGGGCAGGGCCTCCGCGAGGGACGCGCAGGCCCGCTGACGGCTCAGGGCGTCCAGGGAACTGACCATGACGAGGCGCATGTCCGTCACCCTACATAAGAATCATTCTCAAACAAAGACGAGAGCCGGGACGTCGGCGAATTGACCATCGTTCTCATTTTCTTGAGAATGGATCGCATGAAACTGCGATCCGCGCCGGCGGCCCCGGCTCCGGGGAACGACCCGGCGATCCGCACGGAGGGCCTCACCGTGGCGTACGGCGCCACTCCCGTGCTGCGCGGGGTGGACCTGTCCGTCGCCGACGGCGCCGCCGTGGCCCTGATGGGCGGCAACGGCTCCGGCAAGTCGACGCTCCTCAAGGCCCTGCTCGGCATCGTGCCGGTCGCGTCCGGCGAGGCCCGGCTCTTCGGCGCCGACGTCACCGCCCGCCGGAGCGTGCCGTGGCCGAGCATCGGCTACGTCCCCCAGCGGGTCGGCGTCGGCGCCGGGGTGCCGGCCACGGCGCTGGAGGTCGTGTCCGCGGGCCTGACGGGCCACCGGCGGCTGCGCCCGGGCGCCGGCGCCCGGCAGAGGTGCCTCGACGCCCTCGACCAGGTGGGCCTGGCCGACCGGGCGCACGAGAGCGTGGCGATCTTCTCCGGGGGCCAGCAGCAGCGGGTGCTGATCGCCCGGGCGCTGGTGCGGCGCCCGCGGCTGCTGCTGCTCGACGAGCCGCTGTCCGGGGTGGACCAGGTCTCCCGGGAGGCCGTGGCCCGCATCCTGGCGCGGCTGCAGGCCGACGGCACCACGCTGCTCGTCGTGCTGCACGAACTGGGCGAGCTGGCCCCGCTGCTGGACCGCGCCGTGGTGCTGCGTCACGGGCACGTCGTCCACGACGGCAGCCCCCCGCAGCCGGCCCCGGGGCACGACGCCCCCGACCACGAGCACCTGCACCCGCACGGGGACGCGCCCGCCCCCGTGCCCTCCGCCCCCGATCTCCACGGAAAGCCGCAGTGACCATGATCGAGACCCTCAGCGCCATGCTGGCCAGTCCCCTGATGCAGCGCGGGCTGCTGATCGCCGTCCTGGTCGGGGTCTCCGCGCCGGTGATCGGCACCTACCTCGTGCAGCGCCGCCTGGCCCTGCTCGGGGACGGCATCGGCCACGTGGCCCTGACCGGGGTGGCCATGGGCTGGCTGGCCGGCTCCGCGGCCGGGCTCACCCCGCACGACGCCCTGGCCGTGCCCGGGGCGGTGGTCGCGGCCGTCGTGGGCGCGGTGCTCATCGAGGTCATGCGCACCCGCGGGCGCACCAGCGGCGACGTCGCCCTGGCCCTGCTGTTCTACGGCGGCATCGCCGGCGGGGTGCTGCTGATCGGGCTGGCCGGCGGGACGTCGGCCAACCTCACCGGCTACCTCTTCGGCTCCATCGCCACGGTCACGACCCTGGACGTCTGGCTCACCGCCGGGCTGGCCGCGGTGGTCCTCGGCGTGGGGCTCGGGCTGCGTCCGGCCCTGTTCTCCCTGTGCCACGACGAGGAGTTCGCCCTCGCCACCGGCCTGCCCGTCCGGGCGCTGAACATCCTGGTCGCCGTCATGGCCGCCCTGACCGTGTCCGTGTCGATGCGCGTGGTCGGCGTGCTCCTGGTCTCCGCGGTGATGATCGTCCCGGTCGCCGTCGCCCAGCTGCTCGCCCGCTCCTTCGCCGGGACCATGGGCACGGCCATGGCCGTCGGGGCCGCGGTGTGCGTGGCGGGCCTGGCCATCACGTACGTCCAGCCGCTGTCCCCGGGCGCCATGATCGTGGTGCTGTCCATCGGCTGCTACGTGCTCGCCCTGCTCGTCCGCCCCCTGCTGGGTCGGGTGCGGCCCTCCGCCGCGGCGGACACCCACGACGTCGACGACGACCTCCGGCTGCGAGGAGCATGACCATGTCACGGACCACCCGGCAGCGCTCCGCCCTCACGGAGCTGCTCGACCGCACCCCCGAGTTCCGCTCCGCCCAGCAGCTCCACGCCATGCTGGCGGAGCAGGGGGACCCGGTCTCCCTGGCCACCGTCTACCGGAACCTCGGCGCCCTGGCCGAGGCCGGGGAGGTCGACGCTCTCGCCGCCCCGGGCGGAGAGATGCGGTACCGCCGGTGCGCCCGCGCGGAGCACCACCACCACCTGGTGTGCCGCCGCTGCGGGCACACCGTGGAGGTGGCCGAGACGGCGGTGGAGCGGTGGGCCGTCCAGGCCGCCCGACGGCACGGCTTCACCGACGTCTCCCACGCGATCGAGCTGCACGGGGTCTGCGACGCCTGCCGGCGCGCCCCCTGAGCGTCCGCACTGCGGAGGCATTTTGACAATGATTCTCAGCCCGTCTGAGAATTGTTCTCATGGTCTCCTCCCGTGCCCTCATCGCGCCCCTCTCCCTGGCCGCTGCCCTCGCCCTGTCCTCGTGCGCCGCGGACTCCGCCGACCCGTCGGGGGCCGCCGGAGCGGGGGAGGCGCTGACGGTGCAGGCGTCCTTCTACCCGCTGCAGTACGTCACCGAGCGCGTCGGCGGGGACCTCGTGACGGTGGAGTCGCTCACGCCGGCCGGGACCGAGCCGCACGACCTGGAGCTGTCCCCCGCGGCGGTCGACGGGCTGCGCACCGCGGACGCGGTGGTGTACCTCTCCGGGTTCCAGCCGGCGGTCGACGACGCCGTGGCCCAGGCGGCTCCCGAGCACGCCCTCGACGCCGCGCACGCCGGGGTGGAGGGCGGGGAGGCCCACTCGGCGGAGGAGCACGCGGCCGCGGACGAGGCCCACAGCGCGCAGGCCCACGGCCCCGAGGGGCACGCCGAGGAGGAGCACGCCGAGGCGGCCGGAGGCGACGGCCACGACCACGGCGGGGAGGACCCGCACTTCTGGCTGGACCCCGAGCGGCTCGCCGCGGTCGCCACCGAGGTCTCCCACGAGCTGGCCGAGATCGACCCGGACAACGCCGCCGCCTACGAGGCCAACGCCGAGCAGCTGACCACGGAGCTGACCGCCCTGGACGAGGAGTTCACCGAAGGGCTGGCCACCTGTGAGCGGAACACCATCGTGGTCTCCCACGAGGCCTACGGGTACCTGGCGGACAAGTACGGCCTCGAGCAGGTGGGCATCGCCGGGCTCGACCCCGAGACCGAGCCCTCTCCCGCCCGGCTGGCCGAGATTGGCGAGGTCGTCGAGGCCGAGGGCGTCACCACGGTGTTCTCCGAGTCCCTGGTCAACCCGAAGGTCGCCGAGACCCTGGCGGCCGAGCACGGGATCGAGACCGCGGTGCTGGACCCGGTGGAGGCCCAGGGCGACGAGAACGCCGACTACCAGCAGGTCATGCGCGGCAACCTCGAGGCGCTGCGCACCGCGCTGGACTGCGCGTAGGGCGGCGGCCGTCCGCGCGGGTCCGGCCCACGACCGGCCCCCGGCGGCGTAGCGTAGGGCGTCCGGGATCGGCCAGCACGCGGTCGGCCCGCCGCCCGCCGAACGCCAAGGAGACAACACCCGTGGAACCCCTGCCGCTGGAGCCCCTCACCCGATTCCTCGCCGTGGACCGCGCCGAGGACCTCGCCGGGCTGGCCGCGCGGATCCCCGGCTCGGGCTTCCTGTGCTTCTACCCCAACGACGAGGAGTACGCCGGCTTCGTCGACGGGACCGGCCGGCTCTGGCTGCGCGGCGACGACGCCAGCCCGGCCCGGGAGCTGCTGGAGGTGCTCGAGCCGCCCTTCCGCATCGCCTACCCGGTGGCCCCGGCCGTCACCGGCGACGAGGAGGCGGTGGTCTCCGCCGGGGTGCTGCAGACCCCCGAGGAGCTGGAGGACTACCGGGTCCGCTTCGCCGACCTGGAGGGCGGCGTGGACCTCGACCACCAGGCCCACGCCGTGGACGCGAACGGCCAGCACTGGACCCTGATGGTCGGGCCCGACGCCGCGACGGTGCTCGCCCTGTGCGTGGGCCGCGACGAGGACGGCAACCCGTTCTCCGAGCAGATCGCCTTCGACGCGCAGTCCCTGCCCCTGCCGGTCACCGTCGTCGAGCTCGACTGAGCGCCGACGGCCGGCACCGCGCCGGCACCGGTGACGCCCCGGCCTAGGATGGTGGGCATGTCTGACATCGGTCGTCTGCTCGATCCCGCATCCATCCGCCTCGACGAACCGGCCGCCGACTGGCGCGCCGCGATCACCGCGGCGGGCGAGCTGCTCGAGCGCGAGGGCGCGACCACCGACGCGTACACGCGGGCGATGATCGACAGCGTCGAGGAGAACGGCCCGTACATCGTCGTCGCCCCCGGGTTCGCCTTCGCCCACGCCCGGCCCTCGGAGGCCGTGCACCGCACGGCGATGTCCTGGGTCCGGCTGGCCCGCCCGGTCGAGTTCGGGCACGCGTCCAACGACCCGGTCAGCCTGGTCGTCGCCCTCGCGGCGACGGACCGGAAGGAGCACCTGCAGGCCATGCGGCAGCTGGCCACCCTGCTGGCGGCGCCGGGGACCCGGGCGGCCCTGGACCGGGCGGCGACGCCCGAGGAGGTGCTCGCCCTGCTCGCGGAGGACGCCCCGGCGCCCGCGGCCACCGGACCGGCCCCCTCGGGCCCGACGACGACGGAGGCGGCCGCCGAGCCGACCCCCGAGCCCGCCCCCGAGCCGGCGCGCGGGGCGGTCGTGGAGAGCCGCCACAAGATCCTCACCGTCTGCGGCAACGGGCTCGGCACGAGCCTGTTCCTGAAGAACACCCTCGAGCAGGTGCTCGACCGCTGGGGCTGGAGCCCCTACCTCACCGTCGAGGCCACCGACACCATCTCGGCCCGCGGCAAGGCCAAGGAGGCGGACTTCGTCCTCACCTCCGGGGAGATCGCCCGCGCCCTCGGGGACGTGGGCGTGCCCGTGAAGGTGATCGAGAACTTCACCAGCACTACCGAGCTCGACGCCGCCCTGCGCGACCTCTACGACGTCTGAAAGCAGGCCCGCAATGAACTGGCTCGTCAGCATCCCCGAGTTCCTGGTCAGCGAGATCCTCGCCGTCCCCGCCTTCCTCATCGGCATCATCACCGCGGTCGGGCTGGTGGCCCTGCGCAAGAGCACCGGCCAGGTCATCGGCGGGGCCATCAAGGCCACCCTGGGCTTCCTGCTCATCGGCGCCGGCGCCACCCTCGTCGTCGCCTCCCTGGAGCCCCTGGGTGCCATGATCCTGGGCGCCACCGGCGCCCAGGGCGTCATCCCCACCAACGAGGCCATCGCCGGGATCGCCCAGGCCGAGTACGGGGCCCAGGTGGCGTGGCTGATGATCCTCGGCTTCGCCGTCAGCCTCCTGCTCGCCCGGTTCACCCCGCTGCGCTACGTCTTCCTCACCGGGCACCACGTCCTGTTCATGGCCACGATGCTCACCATCATCCTGGCCACCGCCGGCTACGACGGCTGGGTGACCGTGTCCCTGGGCGCCCTGCTCCTGGGCATCCTCATGGTGTCCCTGCCGGCCCTCGCCCACCCGTGGACGCGCCGGATCACCGGCGACGACAGCGTGGCCATCGGGCACTTCGGCACTGCCGGGTACATCGCGGCCGGGGCCGTGGGCCGGCTGGTGGGCCGGAACAGCCGCTCCACCGAGGACGCGAAGCTGCCGGAGGGACTGCGCTTCCTCCGCGACTCCATGGTCGCCACCGCGCTGTCCATGGCCCTGATGTACGTGGTCCTCGCCGTGCTCTTCCTGGTCCGGGCGGGCTCCGAGGAGGCCTTCACCGCGTTCGAGGGCGGCGCCACCGGCGTGGGCAACTACCTCATGATGTCGGTCACCCAGGGGCTGCAGTTCGGCGTGGCGGTGGCCGTGATCCTCTTCGGCGTCCGGACCATCCTGGGCGAGCTGGTCCCGGCGTTCCAGGGCATCGCCGCCAAGGTGGTCCCCGGGGCCGTCCCGGCCCTGGACGCGCCGATCGTCTTCCCCTACGCGCAGAACGCCGTGCTGCTGGGCTTCGTCTCCAGCTTCGTCGGGGGCCTGATCGGGCTGTTCGTCCTCTCCGCGTGGCTCAACCCCGCCCTCGGGATCGCCCTGATCCTGCCGGGACTCGTCCCGCACTTCTTCACCGGCGGCGCGGCCGGGGTCTACGGCAACGCGACCGGCGGGCGCCGCGGGGCGCTCGCCGGCGGCTTCGTCAACGGCCTGCTGATCACGTTCCTGCCCGCGTTCCTGCTCTCCGTCCTGGGCGCCTTCGGCGCCGAGAACACCACCTTCGGCGACGCCGACTTCGGCTGGTTCGGGATCGCGGTCGGCTCCGCGGCCAAGATCGGCTCGGCCGGGGGCATCGTGGTGATCCTGCTGATCGGCCTCGCCCTGCTGGGCCTGGCCGTCCTGGTGCAGCGCCGGGTGGTCGACGCCAGGTGGGACCCGGCCCCGGGCCGGGCCTGGCCGGGGGCGACGACGGGCGAGCGGGGAACCGCGGCCGCCGCCCCTGCTCCCGTGCACGCCAGGATCGCCCCGCCGAAGGGCGCCCCGGTTCCGCCGCCGCCGCGCTGAGTCACCGCCCCGCTGAGCCGGCGGCTCCGGGGCGCCGGGAGCGCCGAGCGGGGGAGGGGCGCCTCAGGAGTTGCGGCCGCGGGCGGCCACGGCCCAGCGCTCCAGGAGCACGCCGTCGCGCACCACGGCCACGTCGTCGACGAGGTTCATCGTGATGCACACGTGGTTGGGGACCACCCGCAGCCGCTCCCCGAGGGCGGGCAGCGGGGAGTCCTCCGGCCACACGACCGTGGCGTGGTGCTCGGACAGCGCGGTGATCCGCGCGTCCGGGTGGTCGAGCAGCCGCCCGTGGCCGGTCGCCCAGGCGGGCCGGTCGGCGCCGAGGACCTTGCTGCCGGCGTCGAGCACGATCCGCCGCGGGACCCCGTGGCCGCCCTCGTGCCGGCTGACCACGGTGGAGGCCACGGTGAGGGCCACGTCCTCCCAGGCGCACCGGCCCAGCTCCAGCTGCTGGGCGTCGCCGAAGACGTAGACCCCCGGGCGCACCTCGGTCGCGGCGGAGCCCTCGGTCAGCAGGGCCGAGGGCGTGGAGCCGCCGCTGCGGCGCAGGACCTCGATCCCGGCCTCCCGCAGCCGACCGGCGGCCCGCTCCAGGGCCTGCTGCTCCTGGGCGGCGGCCTCGGCCGGCATGCCCGGGGCGTAGCTGTGGCCCGGGAAGGTGAAGACCCCCTCCACGCGCAGCCCGGCCCGCACCGCCGCCCGGGCCACGTCCCCGGCGGCGTCCGGGTGCACCCCGCTGCGGTGGTGGCCGCTGTCGACCTCCACGAGCACGGCGACGTCCCCGGCCGCGTCCCCGAGCTGCTCGCCCATGGCCGCGGCGGCCTCCGCGGAGTCCACGCCGGCGCTGATCCGCGCCGTGGCGCTCAGCCGGCGCAGGCGCTGTGCCTGCCGCGGCCCCACCCACAGCGGATAGGCCAGGAACAGGTCCTGCACCCCGTGCGCGGCGAAGACCTCGGCCTCCCCGATCGTGGCCACCGTCAGGCCCACCGCGCCCGCGGCCAGCTGCAGCGCCGCGATCTCCGGGACCTTGTGCGTCTTGGCGTGCGGGCGCAGCGCCAGTCCTCGCGCGCGCACGGCCGCGGCCATCCGCTCGACGTTGCGGCCGAGCACGTCCCGGTCGATCAGCACGTCCGGGGTGTCGACGGCGTCGGGAATGCGGTCCATGGGGCTCCTCGTCGGATCGTCGGATCGTCGGTCAGGGGGGTCGTCGGTCGGCTGATCGGTGGTCAGCGGGTCGGTGCGGTCTCGGGGCCGCCGCCATCGGTGAGGGCCCGGACCGCCTCGTCGTCGTCGAGGATCAGGCTCAGCAGGCGGGCGACGGCGCGGTTGTTGCTGGAGCGGTTCCAGGCGATGTGCAGGTCCGCCCGGTTCAGGTCCGTGAGTCCGGCCGGACCGGTCAGCTCCTCGAAGACCACTCCCGGGGGTGAGAAGTCCATGGCCGAGGCGGGCACCAGGCTCACCCCGAGGCCGGCCGCCACGAAGGCCAGCAGGGCGGGGACCTGGCTGGCGAGCTGGGTGACCACTGGGTGGGCCCCGGCGCTCTCGTAGAGCCGCATGACCAGGTCGTGGAAGTACCGGGCCTCGGAGGTGGAGTACATCATCAGGGGCAGGCCGTCGAGCTCGCGCATCCGCACACCGCGGCCCGTGGCCAGGAAGTGCCCCTCGGGGAAGGCTGCCACCAGGCGGTCCTCCATGTGGGGGCGGGTGACCACCCCGACGCGGTTGACGATCGGCCGCAGGAGGCCGATGTCGATGGTGCCGCGGGAGAGGGCGTCCATCTGGTCCACGGAGACGGCCTCGCGCAGCACCAGGTGCACGCCCTCCATGTGCCGGCGCGCGAGCCGCAGGATGCTCGGCAGACTGGACTGCCCGGCGATCGAGGTGTAGCCGATGACGATGGAGCCGGCGTCGCCCGTGGCCACCCGCCGGACGTCCAGCTCGGTCTTGGCGCACAGGTCCAGGATCTGCCGGGCGCTCGGCAGCAGGGTCTGGCCCGCCTCCGTGAGCTGGACCTTCCGGCTGCTGCGTTTGAACAGCTGGGCGTCGAGCTCGCGCTCCAGCAGCTGGATCTGTCGGCTCAGCGGGGGCTGCGTCATGTTCAGCCGGGCGGCCGCGGCGCCGAAGTGGAGCTCCTCGGCCACGGCCACGAACGACTCGAGCTGGATCAGCGAGTACATCAATCCACTCCTTGAATGATCGAGTGCCTATTTTAGCTTGGACAGGCATGGGTGGGCCTCTCTAGCGTGAGGACGACCGACGGCCCGTCTCCCGGGCCGTTCCAGGAGAGGACCGCTTCCGATGCCCTTCACCGCCGCGACCCGATCGTCCGCCGCGCCGTCCGCCCACGCCGGGCAGACCGTCATCACCGGGGTCACCGTCACCCCCGTCGCCTTCGCCGACCCGCCCCTCCTGAACACGGTGGGGGTGCACGAGCCCTTCGCGCTGCGCGCCGTCCTGCAGGTCACCACGGACGCCGGCGTCACCGGCCTCGGCGAGACCTACGGGGACGCCGGGCACCTGCAGCGCCTGCGCCTGGCGGCCGACGCGGTGGTGGGCGCGGACCCCTTCAACACCAACGACCTGCGGGCCCGGGTGACCCGGGCCCTCGCCGTGGACACGGTCGCGGGCGGCCACGGCATGAGCGGGATGGTCACCGGCTCCTCCACGGCCGACCGGGTGCTCTCGCCCTTCGACGTCGCCGCCCTGGACATCCAGGGCCGGCTGCTCGGCGTTCCCGTCAGCGAGCTCCTCGGGGGGCGCGTGCGCGACGCCGTGCCGTTCAGCGGCTACCTCTTCTACAAGTGGGCGGGACACCCCGGCGGGCCGGACGACTCCTGGGGCGAGGCCCTCGACCCGGACGGCATCGTGGCGCAGGCCCGCCGCATGGTGGACGACTACGGGTTCACCGCGCTCAAGCTCAAGGGCGGGGTGGTGGCGCCCGACGCCGAGGCGGAGGCCGTCGAGGCGCTGCGCGCGGAGTTCCCCGGGCTGCCGCTGCGGATCGACCCCAACGCGGCCTGGACGGTGGAGACCTCCGTGCGGATCGGGCGGCGGCTGGAGGGGGTCCTCGAGTACCTCGAGGACCCCACCCCGGGGATCGAGGGGATGGCCGCCGTCCGCCGGCAGGTGGACCTGCCGCTGGCCACCAACATGTGCGTGGTGAGCTTCGCCGACCTGCCGCCGGCCCTCGGCGCCGGGGCCGTGGACGTCGTGCTCTCCGACCACCACTTCTGGGGCGGCCTGCGCCGCTCGCAGACGCTCGCCGGCATCGCCGAGACCTTCGGCCTCGGCCTGTCCATGCACTCCAACTCGCACCTGGGCGTCAGCCTCGCGGCCATGGTCCACCTCGCCGCGGCCACCCCCAACCTCGACTACGCGTGCGACACGCACTGGCCGTGGAAGGACCCGGGGGAGGACGTCGTCCGGCCGGGTGCCCTGTCCGTCCACGCCGGGTCGGTGGCCGTGCCGACCGCGCCGGGCCTGGGCGTGGAGCTCGACCCGGACGGCCTCGAGCGGCTGCACCGCCAGTACCTCGACTGCGGCCTCCGCGAGCGGGACGACACCGGCTACATGCGGCGCCTCCACCCCGGCTACGAGCTCCGGAGCCCCCGGTGGTGACCGCCCGCCCCGGCGGCGCGCTGGACGTCGTCGTCACCGACCCGATCCTCAGCCGCTTCGCGGACCGGCTCGCCGCCGCGGCCCCCGGGCACCGCTGGCGGTTCCTGGCCGAGGCGCCCCCCGCCGCCCGGGCCGCGGGGATCGCCGCCGGCGAGGTCATCGTGTGCTCCCGCCTGGACGCGGCGGAGGCCGGATCCGCGCGGGCGGCACGACTGGTCCAGGTGACCGGCGCCGGGCTGGACCGGGTCGCCGTCGACGCCCTGCCCGCCGGCGCCGCGGTGGCCAACACCTTCCACCACGCGCGGCCCATCGCCGAGCACGTGCTCATGTCGGTCCTGGCGCTCTCCCGCCGGCTGATCCCGGCCGACCGGGAGCTGCGCCGCGGCACCTGGCGCACCATCGCCACCGACCCGCTGATTCCGCTGCACCCCACGCTGGACACGATGACCCTCGGGGTCGTGGGGCTGGGCAGCATCGGTCTGGAGACCGTCCGGCTCGCCGAGGCCGTCGGCATGTCCACCGCCGCGGTCCGGCACCGCCCCGACGCCCCGGCCCCGGAGGGGGTGCATCCGCGCTGGATCGGCGGCACCGCGGCGCTCCCCCGCCTGCTGGCGGAGTCCGACGTCGTCGTCGTCACCGTCCCGCTCTCGGCGGCCACCGAGGGCATGATCGGTGCGGCCGAGCTCGCCGCCATGCGGCCCGGGGCGCTGCTCGTCAACGTCGCCCGCGGCCCGGTGGTGGACCAGGCCGCCCTGTACCGGGCGCTGACGGAGGGGACGATCGCGGGGGCGGCGATCGACGTCTGGTGGGGCGCTCCCGCCCCCGGGCGCACCCCGCCGGCCGACCTGCCGTTCGCGGACCTGGACAACGTGCTCCTCACGCCCCACCACTCCGGGCACGCCCGCAGCACCTTCGAGCGCCGCGCCGACGACATCGCGGACAACGTCGTCCGGCTCGGTCGCGGCGAGGATCTCCGCAACGTGGTGCGGCGCGGGACGCCGGCCGGCTCACTCCAGCAGCAGCCGGGCCACGAGCAGCAGGGCGCCGCCGGCGGAGGCGGTCAGCGCCAGTAGCCGCAGCCGGGCGGCGTCCAGGAGCCGGTTCAGCCACCGGGAGAGCACGAAGCCCGCGAGAACGGCGGGGCTGAGCACCAGCACGGCCGTCACGACGGCGGGGGTGACGGCCCCGGCGACCACCAGCAGGGCGATCGACACCAGGGAGCCCACGAGGAAGAACGCGCTCATGGTCCCCCGGAGCCGGGCGGGCGGCTGCCCCTGCCAGACGATCGCCATGGGCGCCCCGCCGATCGAGGTCGCCGTGCCCATCACCCCGGAGAGCGCCCCCGCCACCACGAGGTTCCGCCGGCGCGGTCCGGGCCGCCAGCCCAGGAACGCGGAGCCCACGCCCACCAGGACGCTGCCGGCCACGAGCCACGCCAGGGCGGTGGTCGGCACGGCGACCACCAGCCACGCCCCCAGGACGCTGCCCGGGATCCGTCCGGACAGCGCCCACCCGGCGCCGCGCACGTCCAGGTCCGCGCGCTCGCGCACCGCCACCAGGAGGGTCACCAGCGTGGCCAGCATGATCACGAGTGCGGGCAGCAGCGCGGGGTCGACCAGGGCGATGACCGGGGCGGCGACCAGCCCCAGGCCGAAGCCGATCGACCCCTGCAGCGCGGCGGCGACGAGGAACGTCGCCGCCAGGGCGGCGACGACGCCGAGGCTCACTCCCCGGCGGACAGCGCCGTGGAGCCGGCGGGGACCGGCTCGGCCATCGGGAACCAGCACTCCGCGGTGTGCGCCACGTCCTCGCGCCGCCCCGGCGCCGGCAGGGCCGTGCGCCCCAGCGAGGCCCCGTCCTGCCGGGGCGGCGCCTCCGTGGCGCAGACGTCCCGGGCCTGCCAGCACCGGGTGCGGAAGCGGCACCCGGACGGCGGGTCCAGCGGGGAGGGCAGCTCCCCGCGCAGGACGATCCGCTCCGCGGGCCGCTGCGCCGGGTCCAGCTTGGGGGAGGCGGACATGAGCGCGGCCGTGTACGGGTGCAGCGGGCGCTCGAACACGTCCTCGGTCCGGCCGGTCTCCACGATCCGGCCCAGGTACATCACCGCCACCCGGTCGGTCACGTGGCGGACCACGGACAGGTCGTGGGAGATGAAGAGGTAGCTGACGCCGAGCTGCTGCTGCAGGTCGTTGAGCAGGTTCAGCACCTGTGCCTGCACGGAGAGGTCCAGGGCCGAGACCGGCTCGTCCAGGATGATGAGCTCCGGGTCCAGGGCCAGGGCCCGGGCGATGCCGATGCGCTGGCGCTGACCGCCCGAGAACTCCTGCGGGGACTTCCTGGCGTCGGAGGGGCGCAGGCCCACCAGCTGGAGCAGCTCGTGCAGCCGGGCGGTGCGCTCTCGGCCGGAGCGGTGGAGGTCCCGGTGGGTGCTCCACGGCTCGGAGATGATCTCCCCGGCGGTCATCCGGGCGTTCAGGGAGGCGAACGGGTCCTGGAAGACCATCTGCACGCGGCGGCGCCAGGCCAGGAGCTCCTTGCCCCGCAGGGCGAACGGGTCCTGGCCCTCGAAGGCGACCGTCCCGGAGTCGGGACGCTCCAGCAGCATGAGGGTCCGGGCCAGCGTCGACTTCCCGCACCCGGACTCGCCCACCAGGCCCACGGTCTCCCCGCGGCCCACGGTGAGGTCGATCCCGTCCAGGGCGCGCAGGCGGCTGTTGCCGGAGGCGCTCCGGGCCACGTGGAACGTCTTGGTGACGTCGCGGACCTCCAGGGTGGTGGTGTTCCGGGCGTGCGGCCGGTCCAGCAGTGCGGTCATGACGTGATCTCCTCGGAAGTGGTGTCGGCGGCGAGCAGTTCGGAGAAGTGGCAGGCCGCCCGGTGGCCCGGGGCGACCTCGCGCAGTACGGGGCGCTCGGCGCGGCACCGGTCCGCGGCCAGCGGGCAGCGGTCCTGGTACACGCACCCCGGCGGGATGTTCTTCAGCTCCGGCGGGCTGCCGGGGATGGAGGACAGCGCGGCGCCGCGCTCGCCGTCCACCGGCACGGACTCCAGCAGGCCCTTGGTGTAGGGGTGCCGGGGGCTGGTGAAGACCTCGTCCACCGGCCCGCTCTCGGCCACGGTCCCCGCGTACATCACGGTGACGTCGTCGGCCTCCTCGGCCACGACGGCCAGGTCGTGGGTGATGAGCACGACGCCCATCTGCTGCTCCTCGCGCAGCGTGCGCAGGAGCTCCATGATCTGCGCCTGGACGGTGACGTCGAGGGCCGTGGTGGGCTCGTCGGCGATGAGCAGCTTGGGGCTCAGGGCCACCGCGGCGGCGATGAGGATGCGCTGGCGCATGCCGCCCGAGAACTGGTGCGGATAGGCGTTCACCCGGTGCTCGGCCTCCGGGATGCCCACGCGCCGCATCAGCTCGACGGCCTCCCGCTTGGCCTGCGCGGCGGAGAGCCCGCGGTGGATGCGGAAGGCCTCCCCGATCTGCACGCCCACCGGGTACACCGGGTTCAGGGCGGTGAGGGCGTCCTGGAAGACGATGCCCAGCTCCTCCCCGGCGATCCGGCGGCGCTGCTTCGCGGACATGGTGGTCAGTTCCTCGCCGTCGAGCTCGATGCTGCCGCCGGTCACGCTCGCGACGGGGTCGAGGAGGCCGACGACGGCCTTGGCGGTCATGGACTTGCCGCAGCCCGATTCCCCCAGCAGCGCCAGCGTCCGGCCGGCCCGCACCTCGAAGCCGGCGTCGCTGACGGCGCGCACGGTGCCGGCGGGGGTGCGGATGTCGACGTCCAGGCCTTCGACCCGCAGGACCACGGGGTTCTCGACGGCGGGACGCCGGTGGGTCGCGACGGGAGCGCTCGTGCTCACTGGGACTCCTTGGACTCGGTCCGGACGATGAACCTCCGGCGCTTCGGCAGCGTCAGCCGCCAGCGCTGGGAGGGGTCGGTGGCGATCCGCAGCCAGGCGGCCAGCATGTTCGCCGAGATCGCGGTGATCACGATGGCCACGCCGGGGAAGATGGACAGCCACCAGGCGGTCTGCAGGTACTGCCGGCCCTGCGCCACGAGCAGGCCCCAGCTGACGTCCGGCGGCTGGATGCCGATGCCGAGGAAGCTCAGCGAGGACTCGGCCAGCATCACGTAGCAGAACTCGAGGGTGGCCAGCGTCAGGATGGACGGGACGACCACGGGGATCACGTGGCGCCGGATGATCGTGTTGGGCCGGGCGCCGAAGGTCCGGGCCGCGTCCACGAACGTGCGGCTCTGCAGCTCGGCGGACTCGGCCCGGGCGGTGCGCAGGTAGATGGGGATGCGGGTGACGGCCAGGATGAGGACGATGTTGGCGATGGACGGGCTGAAGACGTAGAGCACGACGACGGCCAGCAGCAGCGACGGGAAGCTCATGATGATGTCGGCCACGCGCATCGACGCGTTCTCCCGCCATCCCCGGTGGTAGCCGGCCCACACGCCCCACAGGGAGCCGATGACCATGGCGATCAGCACGGCGGGAACGGACACGAGCAGGGTCGTGCGGGTGGCGACGACCAGGCGGGCCAGGAGGGAGCGTCCCAACGAGTCGGAGCCGAGGACGTACTCCCAGCCGTTGGCGAGGACGAACGGGGGCTTGTTGGCGAACATCAGGTCCTGGCGGGTGGCCAGGGGGCCCATGAGCGCCGGCCCGAGGACCGCGGTCAGCAGCACCAGGAGCAGGATGACGGCACCGGTGGTGGCGAACCCGTCCCGGAGGAGCATGCGCAGCATGCTCGGGTCGTCGGAGCGTGCCCTGCCGGACGGGACGGCCGCGGGCCGGGGGCCGTCGGGCGTTCCGTCGGCGGCCCGCACGTCCTGGGTGGTCTGGCTCATGAGGTTCCTCCTAGGCCTTCACGGTGGTCACGGGGCCGGGGGCCGCCGTTGGGGGAGCTGCCGACGCCTCGGGGGGCGCGGCCCGGCGGGACGACCTGCGGCTCGCGGCGGCCGGCCGGACCCGGGGGTCCAGCAGGGCGTAGGCGAGGTCGATGACGATGTTGAGGACGAAGATCGCGACGGCGGTCAGCAGCACGCAGGCCTGCAGGACGGCGAAGTCCCGCTGCAGGATCGAGTCGATCATCAGCTTGCCGATGCCCGGCCAGCCGAAGATCGTCTCGACGACCACGGCGCCGTTGACCAGACCCACGGTGAGGTCGCCGGCCACGGTGAGGGCGGGAGCGGCGGCGTTGCGCAGGGCGTGGCGGGTGACCACCCGGGACTGCGAGGCGCCCTTGCTGCGGGCCAGCTTGATGTAGGGCTCGGACAGGGCGGAGACCATGGCGCCGCGCACCACCTGGACCAGCGCGCCGAATGGTCGCATGGCCAGGGTCGCAATGGGCAGCACCCAGGCGGCGCCCCCGGCCACCCCGGAGGTGGGCACCCAGCCGAGCGTGATGGCGAAGATCCAGATGCCCACGATGGCCAGCCAGAAGTCCGGGACGGACGCCGCGGCCATCGACGTGAAGCTGGCGACCCGGTCCGCGACGCCGTTGGGCTTCAGCGCGGCCCAGCTGCCCACGAGCACGGCCAGCAGCACGGCGATGATCATCGTGACCGCCGCCAGCTGCAGGGTGGCCGGGAAGGCCCGCAGCGCCATCGCCGCCGCGGACTCCCCCGTCCGGAGCGACGTCCCGAAGTCGAGCCGCAGGACCCCTCCGAAGTAGTCCGCCATCTGCACCAGCAGAGGCTGGTCCAGGCCGTTGCGGGCCGCGAAGTCGTCACGCATCTGCTGCGTGGCGTTGAGCGGCAGGTAGAGGCTCGCCGGGTTGCCGGTGAGCCGGGCCAGCGCGAAGACACCGACGACGACGACCGCCAGCGGGATGGCGCTGGAGACGATCCTCTTGCGCAGATAGGTCAGCATGACTTCCCCTGTGCTCTCGTGCTTCCGCTCTCGTGCCGCTACTGCGCCGGCCGGATCTCGGCCAGGCGCAGCTCGTCGCCGGACGAGGAGTTCGGCTCGTACTCCACGGCCGCGGACTTGCCGAGCATGCCGGTCTGGTGCGCGATGTGGGCGAACTGGGTCACGTTCTCGTTCTGGTACTCGAAGACCTCCTCGTAGGCGGCCTGGCGCTCCTCGCCCGTGGCCTTGCCGGCCTCCTCGATCATGGCGTCGAGCTCGGGGGTGCCGAAGGAGCTCTGGGCGCCGTCGGAGAGCATGTACTGCTCCACGGTGAAGGCCGCGTCGCCCGCCTGGTTGCCGTGCTGGATCATCAGCGCGATGTCGCCCTCGTCCTCGGCGAAGGGCCGGACCTGGTAGGTCAGGTGCTGGCTGGTCTCGAGCATCTTGAGCTCCACGGTGAGCCCGGCCTGCATGAGCTGCTCCTGGATCACCTGGGCGAGCTCCTGGACCTTCGGGAACTGGGCCGTGCGGACGACCAGGCTGATCGGGGCGTCCGTGTCGACCCCGTCCGCCTTGGCCTCGGCGACCAGCTTCTTGGCCTCCTCGACGTCGAACGGCCAGGTCTCCAGGCTCTCGTTGTGCCCGACGACGCCCTCCGGCACCAGCTGCGCGGCGGCCTGGTCACGCCCGCCGTAGAGGCTGGCGACGATGCCCTCCTTGTCGATGGCGTAGTTGACGGCCTTGCGGATGCGGATGTCCGAGAACGGGGCCTTGTCGTCGTGCATGCGGAGGGCGACGGTCTCGTTGTTCGGGTAGGGAACCCCTAGGTCCCCGATGTTGTCCTCGGGGCTGAGGCCGGTGGCGATGTCCGCCTCCCCGGAGCTGATCATGGCGGCGCGCACGCTGCCCTCGGAGCGCCACTGGTACTCGGCGTTGCGGAAGGCGGGCGCCTCGCCCCAGTAGCCGTCGTAGGCGGAGACGGTGATCCGCTGGCCGGGGTCCCACGAGTCCAGCTGGTAGGGGCCGGTGCCGATCGGTTCGCGCACCTTCTCGGTCGTGGAGGTCTCACTGGGCACCACCTCGAGGAAGGACAGGCGCAGGGGAAGGATCGGGTCCGCCTCCGCCGCCGTGACCTCCAGGGTCGTGTCGTCGACGACCTCCACCTCGAGGTCGTCGTCGCCGAACACGTAGCCCTCGACGTTGCAGCCCAGGTCGGAGTTGACGGCGCGCTCGATCGTCGCCGCGGCGTCCTCCGCCGTGAACTCGCTGCCGTCGTGGAAGGTCACCCCCTCCTGGAGGGTGAAGGTCCACGTCGTGTCGTCCTCGGAGCTCCACTCCGTGGCCAGCTTGGGCTCCAGCTCACCGGTGCTCGGGTTGCGCTCCACGAGCGGCTCCGTGATGGTCGAGCGGTCGACCACGCCGGTGCTGGTGAGGTTCGCCTCGCACGGCTCCAGGGTGGGCGGCTCCTGCTGCAGGACCACGCGCAGGGTCTCGGGGGCATCCTCGGAGCCCGAGGCGTTCTCCGAGTTGGCCACGGAGCAGCCGCTCAGCAGCACGCCCGTGCTGAGGGCGGCGGCCGAGAGGGACATCGCCCGGCGTGGGCGGGTGCTGCCCGGGACGGTGGTGGCGGGGCGCGGCAGGCTGAACGTCATGGTGTCCTCCGAGTGCGGGAAACGAACGGTCGCCGGTGCCGAGGAACTCCTGGGAGCCGGCCGACGGCGGTGGCGTATGCACAGCGTGGGTTCGGCCCGTACGGCGGTCAAGGCTCAGGATGGGCGGTGGCACGCCGCGGGAGGACGCGGAACGGCGCTCCGGGCGTCGTTCCGCATGTGACTTGCGCGACATTGCGCGGCGAAACGGCAATCCATGCCTCAGGGGCATTGATCCATCCAATCTAAGTGTTGGACGGTATTCGGCGGGTTCCTTACGTTGCACTCATGACCAACACCGCACCGGCTCCGCACGCACCGTCCGATCGAATCCGCGGCACCGGGATCCTGCAGGTGGGCCCCGTGAACCCCACCGTCCAGACCGCCCTGGCGGCGGAGTTCGGGGCCGTGCGCCTGCCCGACGACCCGTCGGAGCGCGAGGCGTTCCTCGCGGAGCACGGGGACGGGATCCGGATCGCCGTCTGCTCCGGCAAGGTGGGGGTGGACACCGAGCTGATGCGCCGCCTCGGCCGGCTCGAGGCGATCGTCAGCTTCGGCGTCGGCTACGACGCGACCGACGTCGACCAGGCCGGGGCCCGCGGCATCCCGATCAGCAACACCCCCGACGTGCTCACCGACTGCGTCGCCGACACGGCGCTGGCCCTGTACCTGGACGTGCTCCGGCGGATCTCCGCGGCGGACCGCTACGTCCGGCGCGGGGACTGGGAGGCGAAGGGCAACTACCCCCTGGCCGTCCGCGCGTCCAGGAGGTCGGTGGGCATCCTCGGCCTGGGCCGGATCGGCAGCGCCGTCGCCCGCCGCCTCGAGGGCTTCGGCTGTGAGATCCACTACCACAACCGCCGCCCGGTGGAGGGCAGCGGATACACCTACCACGCCTCCGTGGAGGAGCTGGCCCAGGCCGTCGACGTCCTCGTCGTGGCCGCGGCCGGCGGCCCGGCCTCCGCCGGGCTGGTGGGCGAGGCCGCCCTGGCGGGGCTGGGTCCCGAGGGCTACCTGATCAACATCGCCCGCGGCTCGGTCGTGGACGAGGATGCGCTGGTGGCCGCGCTCGTGGAGGGCCGGCTCGCCGGGGCGGGACTGGACGTCTTCGCCGACGAGCCCCGCGTGCCCTCCGCACTGACGGAGCTGGACAACGTGGTCCTGCTGCCGCACCTGGCCAGCGGCACCACGGAGACCCGGGCCGACATGGCCGAGCTGACGCTGGCCAACCTGCGCAGCTACCTCGGCAGCGGCACCCTCCTCACGCCCGTCGCCTGACCCCGTTGTCCCCCCGAGCCCTGGAAGGACGCCGACCATGACCATCGCCGTCGGTTTCGCGAACACTCCCGAAGGCACCGCGGCCGTGGGGGCCGCCGTCGCGGAGGCGGCCCTGCGCCGCACCGGTGTCACGCTCCTGGACCCCGCCGTCGAGGGGACCGCCGACCACCCGGAGGCGCTCGAGGCCCTGCGCGCCGAGGCGCGGGCCGCCGGGGTTCCTCTGGAGGTGTGCCCGCTCGAGGACGGCGCCGACCTGGGGGACGCGCTCGTCGACGCCTCGTACCGGACGGACACCCTCATGGTGGTGATCGGCCTGCGCCGCCGGTCCCCCGTGGGCAAGCTCTTCCTCGGCTCCCTCTCCCAGCGCGTCCTGCTCGAGGCGGGGTGCCCCGTGCACGCCGTCAAGGTCAGGGTCGGCCCCCGGGGCTGACCCCGGCAGCGTCCCGCACCCGCCCCACCCCGGCTGCCCGGCAGCCCCTGACCCGAAGGACTCCTCCCATGGCCCGACACACTCCTCAGGAACTCGCCGCTCGGCTCAAGGACGGCCTGCTGTCCTTCCCCGTGACCGCGTTCGACGCCGATCTGCTCTTCGACGAGCACACCTACCGCCAGCACCTGGCCTGGCAGGCCTCCCACCCCGTGGCCGGGCTCTTCGCCGCCGGCGGCACCGGGGAGGGCTTCTCCCTCACCCCCGAGGAGACCGCCACCGTCGTGGCCGTGGCCGTGGCAGAGGTCGGGGACACCGTGCCCGTGCTCGCCCCCGCCGCCGGCAACACCGCCCAGGCCATCCGCAACGCCACCGACGCCGCCGCCGCCGGGGCCGAGGGCCTGCTGGTGCTGCCCCCCTACCTCACCGAGGCCGACCAGCGCGGCCTGGAAGCCCACGTGGACGCGATCTGCTCCGCCACCGACCTGGGCGTGATCATCTACAACCGCGCCAACGCCGTCTACTCCGCCGAGACCGTCGCCCGCCTGGCGGACAAGCACGAGAACTTCATCGGCTTCAAGGACGGCATCGGCGACATCGAGCACCTCACCAAGGTCTACGCCGCCAACGGGGACCGGCTGTTCTACCTCGGCGGGCTGCCCACCGCCGAGACCTTCGCCCTGCCCCTGCTGCAGCTGGGCATGTCCACCTACTCCTCGGCGATGTTCAACTTCGTCCCCGAGTTCGCCCTGGCCTTCTACGCCGACGTCCGCGCCCAGGACCGGGTAGCGGTCACCGACAAGCTCAACCGCTTCGTGCTGCCCTACCTGGAGATCCGCGACCGCGCCAAGGGCTACGGGGTCTCGATCATCAAGGCCGGCCTCCAGGCCATCGGCCGCCCCGCCGGCGGAGTCCGCCCCCCACTGCAGGACCTCACCCCCACCGACCTCGCCGACCTCACCACCCTCATCGAGACCGCCCGGGTCCGCCCGCCCGCGGTGGCGGGAGCGGACGCGCACGTGGCCGCGGAGGCGTCCTCGGCGGCGGGCTGATCGCCGGCCCCGGACTCGCCGGACCCGGGGCTCAGACGAGCAGCCGGCCGAGGCCGGGCCCCAGCAGCAGGAGCGTGGGCACGACCACGAGCGCGGTGGCGGCCCCGATCACCGCCGCGGTCCGCCCGGGCGGCAGCGGGGGCAGCGCCAGGCGCAGGATGCGCTCCCGGGCCTCGTCGGCCAGCGTCCGTCCCGGCCCGGCGGGGGAGGGGTGCACCGGCCCGCCGTCCCCCGCGGCGCGGAACGCCAGTCCCGGCCCGCCGGCGCCGACCAGGGCGATGGCCCGCGCCAGCACGTCGTCGTCGACGGTGCGCCGCGCGTGGTCGTCCGCGAGCATCTCCACGAGCAGCCCGACCTCGCGCTGGGCGCGGCGGGCGATCGGGAACCACGGCAGCGAGGCCTTCCAGGCGCGGAAGAGGACGAGCACGATGTCGTGGCGCTGGTCCGCGTGGGCCCGCTCGTGCTCGACGACGGCGGACAGCTCGTCCTCCTCCAGCAGCGACACCAGCCCCACGGAGAGAACGGTGAGCGTGGTGAACGCCCCCGGGAGGCAGTAGGCCACGGGGGCCGGGTCGTCGAGCAGCCGGGTGCCCGGCGCGTCCGGCAGGGGCGTGCTGAGCAGCAGGACCAGCTGGGCGTGGCGGCGGCGGTCCCGCTCGGCGCGCAGCACGGTGACGAGCAGGTTCAGCAGCAGGTGCCCGCCCAGCAGCAGCGCGCCCGCGAGCGCGAGCACCTGGAGCGGCCCGAAAGCCCGTCCGAGGTCGTGGCCCCGGAACTGCGCGGAGAGGCTGATCCCGCTGCTCACCAGGTCCGGGCCGAACGGGGCCAGCCCGAACGTGATGAGGGCGCCGAGCATCGACAGCCCGCCGGCCAGGGCGATCGCCTGCCACAGCACCAGGGCCGTGGCCGGCGCCCGGGCGGGCCACCGCGCCCGGGCCAGCAGGACCGGGACGGGCCAGGCCAGGGCGACGGCGAGCGCCGCGAGCACCAGCGAGGTGTCGACCACGCGGTCAGGTGCCGCCGAGCAGGCGGCGCAGTGTCTGGGCCTCCTCGGGGCTGACCTGCCCGACGAAGCGCTCGAGGACCGCGGTGCGGTCGCCCGAGGAGCCGAGCACCTCGTGCATGAGGTTGGCCATGTGCTCCTCGCGCGAGGCCGCGGCGCGGTACCGGTGCGGCCGGAAGGCGCGGTCGCGCTGGACGAAGCCCTTGCGCTCGAGCCGGGAGAGGACGGTGAGCACGGTGGTGGCGGCGCGGGGGCGGGCGCCGTCCCCGGAGTCGGGGAGCCGGTCCTGCAGGTCGTAGGCGGACAGGGGCTCGGCGCTCTGCCAGAGGATCTCCATGATGGAGCGCTCGAGTTCGCCGAGGGGGGCCGCGCGCTGGGGGTCGTTTCGTGCCACGGGTCGATTCTACCCCTGTCGGCGTTGTGTTCTACACTCTGTAGAAGTAGTTCTACAGCTCGTAGAAAAGTTGGGGGAAGCAGCCGATGGATCCTCTGGAGATCGCCCGCTGGCAGTTCGGGATCACCACCGTCTACCACTTCGTGATGGTCCCGCTCACGCTCGGGCTCGGGCTGCTGGTGGCGCTCATGCAGACGCTGTGGGTGCGCACCGGCAACGAGCGCTGGCTGCGGATGACGAAGTTCTGGGGCAAGCTCTACCTGATCAACTTCATCATGGGCGTGGCCACCGGGCTGGTGCAGGAGTTCCAGTTCGGCATGGCCTGGAGCGAGTACTCCCGGTTCGTGGGCGACGTCTTCGGCGCCCCGCTGGCGATGGAGGGCCTGCTCGCGTTCTTCTTCGAGTCCACCTTCCTGGGCCTGTGGATCTTCGGGTGGGACCGGCTGCCGCGCAAGGTCCACCTCGCCACCCTGTGGGCCGCCGTGCTCGGCTCCGTGGTCTCGGCGTTCTTCATCATCGTCGCCAACTCCTGGATGCAGCACCCGGTGGGCGTGGAGATGGTCGACGGCCGCCCGGTGATGAACGACGTCTGGGCGGTGCTGACCAACAACACGGCCCTGGTGGCCTACGCGCACACGCTCGCCGGCGCCGTGGCCGTGGGCGCCGCCTTCCTGGTGGGCATCGCCTGGTACCAGCTGTGGCAGCGCCGCCGGGACGGCATCGACACCGTGGACGAGCGCGGCGCCGTCGTGGTGGGGGAGCGGGCCGACGTCCCCGGGCGGGACCGCACCGACCACGGCGTGTGGCTGTCCAGCCTGCGCATCGGGGCGGTCGTGGCCGTGCTCGGCTTCGGGGCCGTGGCCGCGAGCGGCGACGTCCAGGGCAAGCTGATGTTCGAGCAGCAGCCGCTGAAGATGGCCGCCGCCGAGGCCGCCTGCCACGACGGCACGAGCTTCTCCGTGCTGGCGGTCGGCCCGCTCGGCGGCCAGGACTGCGACCAGGTGGTCAACGTCGTCGAGATCCCCGGGCTGCTCTCCTTCCTGGCCCACGGGGACTTCGACACCGAGGTCAAGGGCGTCAACACCCTGATCCCGGAGTACGAGGACGCCTACGGCACCCACCTGCCGGACGACCCCCTGTACGGGGAGCGCGCCGGGCAGGAGATCGACTACCTGCCGCTGATGGAGGTCACCTACTGGGGCTTCCGCCTGATGATCGGCTTCGGGGTGCTCGCCGCCGCCTTCGCCGCCCTGACGCTGTGGATCACCCGCAAGGGCACCGTCCCCGCCTCCAGGCCGATGATGTGGGTCGCCGTGGCCTCCATCCTGGCGCCGTTCGGCGCCAACATCGCCGGGTGGGTGTTCACGGAGATGGGCCGGCAGCCCTTCGTGGTGGCGCCCAACCCCAACCCCAGCGGCGTGGACGGGGTCTACATGTACACCGCCGCGGCCGTCTCCCCGGGGATCAGCGGGCAGGAGGTGATCTTCTCGCTGGCCGTGCTCGGGCTGATCTACGCCGTGCTGCTCGTGGTGGAGGTCGTGCTCCTGACCCGCTACGTGCGCGGCGGGGTCGCCTCCGCGATGCCGGAGCTGGCGCACCACGACCACGACGACCACGGTGCGGGCCACGACGGCGCCCGCGGCGACGACGTGCTCGCCTTCGCCTACTGACCCCGGCGCCCTGCCGTCCCGGCCCCGCCACCTCGATCCCGACGCGCGCCCGCCCGACCGGCGCAGAAAGCCAGCCGACATGGACTTCCTCCCCACCCTCTGGTTCATCGCCATCGCCGTGCTGTGGACCGGGTTCCTGCTCCTCGACGGCTTCGACCTCGGCGTGGGCATGCTCATGCTCACCAGCACCCGGGACGAGCGCGAGCGCCGCCAGATGCTCAACACGATCGGCCCGGTCTGGGACGGCAACGAGGTGTGGCTGATCACCGCGGCGGCCGGGCTCTTCGCGGCCTTCCCGCTCTGGTACGCCTCGCTCTTCTCCGCCCTGTACCTCCCGCTGGTGTTCGTGCTCGTGGGCCTGATCTTCCGGGCGGTGTCGATCGAGTACCGCGGGAAGGGGCACACCGACCGGTGGCGGCGGTGGGCCGACCGGGGCCTGGGCACCGGCTCCTTCCTGACCGCCTTCGGTCTCGGCGCCGCCCTGGCCCTGACCACCACGGGCCTGCCCATCGACGCCAACGGCGACCGCGTGGGCGGCGCCTTCGCCTGGTTCACCCCCTACGCGCTGCTCGGCGGCCTCGCCGCGGTGGGCTTCTGCCTGGTGCACGCCGCGGCCTTCCTCGGGCTGCGGACCGAGGGGCCGGTGCGGCTGCGCGCCCGCCGGCTGCTGGTGCGCTGCGGGCTGCCCGCGCTGCTCCCGCTCGCCGGCTGGGTGGTGGCGGTGCAGCTGCTCGACGGCGGGTCCTGGACCTGGCTGCTCGTGGGGGGCGCCGTCGTGGCCGGCCTCTTCGGCTGGGCCAGCGCCCGCCTGGGCCGCGAGGGACGGGCCTTCGCCGGCACCTCGGCCGTGCTCGTCCTCGGCGTCGGGTCGATCTTCGCCAACGTCTACCCGGTGGTGCTGCCCTCCACGCTGGACCCGGCCTGGCACCTGACGGTCGACAACGCCTCCAACAGCGACTACACGCTCGGGGTGCTGACCGTGGTGGCCGGCCTCGGCCTGCCCCTCGTGCTGCTCTACCAGGGCTGGAGCTACTGGGTCTTCCGCCGCCGCCTGAGCACCGAGCACCTGCCTGCGGCCCACGCCGTGCGGGCGGCCGTGGCCCCCGCGGCCGGTGCCGTGCCGCCCGCCGGCTCGCCCGGGGAGCGCCGGCCGGGCGGTGGCCCCGCGGGCCCGCGACCGGCATGAGACGACCTCCTCTCGGCCCGGGCGGGGCCGCGGCCGTGCTCGCCCTCGGCGTCCTGGCGGCCCTCAAGGCACTGGCCCTGGTGCTGCTGGCCGAGGCGGTGGCCCGCGGCGTCGTCGGGGTGCTCCAGGACAGCCCGGACGCCTGGCGGCGCGCCCTCGCGCTCGGCGTCGCCGCAGGCCTCCTGCGGGCCGCGACCACGTGGGCCGGCCAGTACGTCGCCGTCCGCGCCGCCGGCGCGGCCAAGCGGGGCCTGCGCCGGGAGCTCGCCCGCCGGGTCCTCGCCGGCGGCGGCCACGACGTCGGGGCCACCACCGTCGTCGGGACCGTCGGGCTCGACGCCCTCGACGACTACTACGCGCGCGTGCTGCCCGCGGCGGTCACGGCCGCCGTCGTGCCGCTGCTGGTGGGGCTGCGCATCCTGTCCGCCGACTGGGTGAGCGCGCTGGTCGTGGTGCTCACCGTGCCCCTGGTGCCGCTGTTCATGGCCCTGGTCGGGCTGCACACCCAGGACCGGGTGGACGAGTCCTCCGCCGTGCTGCAGCGGCTCTCCCACCACCTCGTGGAGCTCGCCCGGGGGCTGCCCGTGCTCGTGGGCCTCGGCCGGGTGCAGGAGCAGGCCGCCGCCCTGCGGGGGGTCTCCGAACGGCACCGGGAGACCACCCTGGTCACCCTGCGCACCGCCTTCCTCTCCTCGCTCGTGCTCGAGCTGATCTCCACCCTCTCGGTCGCCGTCGTCGCCGTCTTCGTGGGGGTCCGGCTGGTGCACGGCGACCTCGACCTGCTGACGGGGCTCGTGGCGCTCCTGCTCGCCCCCGAGTGCTTCGCGCCCTTCCGGGACCTCGGCGCCGCCTTCCACGCCTCACAGGACGGGCGGGCCGCCCTGCGCCGGGCGGACGAGATCGTCGCGGAGCCGGTGCCCGAGGACGTCCGCCGCGCGGGGCCCGGCCCGGCCGGGCCGCCGGCCCTGCGGATCCGCGGGCTGGGCGTGCACCACCCCGGTCGTCCCGTCCCCGCCCTGTCCGGGGTCGACGCCGAGCTCCCCGGCGGGTCGGTGCTCAGCGTGGAGGGGCCCAGCGGCGCCGGGAAGTCCACGCTGCTCGGCGTGCTCGCCGGCACCGTGCCGGCGAGCTCCGGCAGCGTGGAGGGCGTCGACCCGGCCGCCGTCGCCTGGGTGCCCCAGCACGTGCACACCGTGGCCGGGACCGTCCTGGACGAGGTGCTGCTCCACGCCGGGGACGAGGCCGCCGCCCGGGACGCTCTCGCCCGGGTGGGACTGACCCGGCTCTCCGGCGCGGACCCGGACCGGCTCAGCCCCGGGGAGCTGCGCCGGCTGGGCCTCGCCCGCGGCCTCGCCCGCGTGGCCGCCGGCGCCCGGCTGCTGCTGCTGGACGAGCCGACCGCCCACCTCGACCCCGCCAACGCCCGCCGCGTCGAGGCCGTCGTCGACGAGCTGCGCGGCCGCGTCACCGTGGTCCTGGCCTCCCACGAGACGGAGGTGACTGCGCTCGCGGACCGGCAGCTGCTGCTCGGGGCCGCGGCCGCGCCCCGCGCCGGGGGCGGCCCCGACCCCGCGCCCGGGACCCCCGCCCCGCCCGGTGCCGACGGCCTGCCCGGTGCCGACAGCCCCCTCCCCGCACCGGGAGACCCGGCCGCGGCCCCCGGCGACGGCGCGCGCGACGCCCTGCGGGAGCTGGCGGCCTTCCTGGCCCCGGCCCCGTGGCGGGCCGCCGGCGCGGTGGCCCTGGGCACCGCCGCCGCCCTGTTCGCCGCCGGGCTCACCACGCTCTCGGGCTGGCTGATCGTGCGCGCCAGTGAGCAGCCCGGGATCATGTACCTGATGGTCGCCATCGTCGGCGTCCGCTTCTTCGGCATCGGCCGCGCCGTGCTGCGCTACGCCGAGCGGCTGGTCGGCCACGACGCGGTCCTCGCCTCGACCACCGGGCTGCGGGCCCGGGTCTGGGCGGGACTGGCCGTGCGCGGGGTGGCCTCCCGCAGCCTCGCGACCGGCGGCGCCGCCCTGGACCACCTCGTCGCCACCGCCGACCGGGTGCGCGACCTCGTGCCCCGCGTCGTGCTGCCGCCGCTGGTCGGGGTCGGCACCGCGGCCGGCGCGGCGATCGCGGTCGCGGCCCTGCACCCCGGCGCGCTGCCGGCCCTGGCCGTCGCCCTCGTCGGCGGCCTGCTCGTCGGCCCCCTCCTGGCGCTGCTGGCCGACCGCTCCGCCGCCCGCGGCGCCACCGTGCTGCGCTCCGGGGTGCTCCGCCGTTTCGCCGCGATGGTCGCCGCCGCCGACGAGCTGCGGGCCAACGGGCGCGCCGCGGCGATGCTCTCCGAGCTCGAGGCCCTGGAGCGGGACGCCGAGCGCGCCGCCCGCCGCAGCGCCTGGGCGCTGGGCCTGGGCAGCGCCACGGCGGTGCTGGCCTGCTCGGTCTCGTCCGTGCTGATGCTCGCGGCCACCGCGGGCCCGGCGCGCGAGGGCGCCCTGGCCGGGCCCGTGGTCGCCGCCCTCGTGCTGCTGCCCCTGGGCCTGCTGGAACCGATGCTCGCCGCGGTGGACGCGGTGCAGCAGTGGCCGGCGCTCTCGGCGTCGCTGCGCAAGCTGCGCCCGCTCACCGCGGCGGCCCGCGAAGCGCCCGGGAACGAGCCCGGCCCCCCGGGCGGGGCGCGGTCCGCGCCGCCGCCCGTCCACCACCTGGCCCTGCACGGGCTCGCGGTCGCCTGGCCCGGGGCCCCGACCCCGGCGTTCCGCGGGCTGGAGGCGTCCGTGCGGCGCGGGCAGTGGCTCGTAGTCGAGGGGCCCTCCGGGGCGGGGAAGTCCACCCTGCTCGCCGCGCTGCTCGGCCACCTCCCGGCGGCCGAGGGCGGGTGGTCCGTCGACGGCGTCGACAGCCGGGAGCTCGACGCCGCCGGGCTGCGGCGCAGCGTGGCCTGGTGCCCGCAGGAGGCGCACCTGTTCGACTCCACCCTGCGCGGCAACCTGCTGCTGGCCCGCGACCGCGGGGACCGCCCGTCCGACGCGGAGCTCCGGGCCGCGCTGGAGCGGGTGGGCCTGGGCCCCTTCCTGGCGGAGCTGCCGGAGGGCCTCGGCACCCGGGTCGGCCCCGGCGGGGCCCACCTGTCCGGGGGCCAGCGGCAGCGCGTGGCGGTGGCCCGGGCCCTGCTCACCCGCGCCGACGTGGTCCTGCTCGACGAGCCCACGGCCCACCTGGACGCTCCCGCGGCGCGGTCGCTGCTGGCCGACCTGCGGCAGGGGCTGGCCGACCGCGTCGTCGTGCTCGTCACCCACCACCTCGCCGACGGGGCCGCCGGGACGGACGCCCGGGTGCGGCTGCCGGGCGCCCGACCGGAGCGGACGGTCCCGGAGGTGGTCCGGGCGGGCGGCTGAGGTGGCCGGGACCGCCGGCGTCAGGCGGCGGGCAGGAGGGCCGCGCGGTCGGTGAACTCCAGCCCGTGCGCCTCGCTCACCGAGCGGTGGGTCACGTGGCCGGCCATGGTGTTCAGCCCGGCAGCCAGGGCCGGGTCGGCGGCCAGGGCCGCGGCGACGCCCCGGTCGGCCAGGGCCACGGCGTAGCGCAGCGTGACGTTGGTCAGGGCGTAGGTCGAGGTGTTCGGCACCGCCCCGGGCATGTTCGCCACGCAGTAGAAGATGGTGTCGTGCACCCGGAAGACCGGGTCCTGGTGGGTGGTCGGCCGGCTGTCCTCGAAGCACCCGCCCTGGTCCACGGCGATGTCCACCAGCACGCTGCCCGGCTTCATGGCCGCGACCATGGCGTTGGTGACCAGCTTCGGGGCCCGCGCCCCGGGGATCAGCACGGAGCCGATGACGAGGTCCGCCTCGGTGACCGAGCGCTCGATCTCCAGCCTGTTGGAGGCCACCGTGCGCAGCCGCCCGGCGTACCGGTCGTCGAGCTCGCGCAGGCGGTCCACGTTCACGTCCAGGACGGTGACCTCGGCGCCCAGGCCCACGGCCATCGCCGCGGCGTTGGTGCCGGCCACCCCGGCGCCGATCACGGTGACCCGGGCCGGGCGCACGCCGGGCACCCCGCCCAGCAGCACGCCCTTGCCCCCGGCAGGAGCGGTCAGGGCGGCGGCCCCGGCCTGCACGGACAGCCGGCCGGCGACCTCGCTCATCGGGGCCAGCAGGGGCAGGCGCCGGTCGGCGGTCTGGACGGTCTCGTAGGCGACGGCGGTGACCCCGGACTCCAGCAGCGCCGCGGTGAGCTCCGGCTCGGCGGCGAGGTGCAGGTAGGTGAACAGCACCAGCCCCTCCCGGAACCGGTGGTACTCGGAGGCCACGGGCTCCTTGACCTTCAGCACCAGCTCGGCGCGGGCCCACAGCTCGTCGGCGTCGGCCACGAGCTCGGCGCCGGCCGCCGCGTAGTCCGCGTCGGGAATGCCCGAGCCGGTGCCGGCGCCGGTCTGCACGAGCACGCGGTGCCCGTGGGCGACCAGCTCGTGCACCCCGGAGGCGGTGATCGCCACGCGGTGCTCGTTGTTCTTCACTTCGCGGGGGACGGAGACGATCATCGGGGGCCTTCTTCCGCAGGAACCGTAGACTGGACGACTACAAACTACGGTTTTCCGCCGTGCCCGGAGGCTTTTCCGAGGATCCTTCGGCAATCCGTGCAGAACTGGAGGAATGATGGAGCATGTGACGCGCGACACGCGGCGCCCGCCGCAGGATCTGCGCCCGGCCCCCGCGCTGGACGAGCTGGACCGGCGGCTGCTGGCCCTGCTGCGGGAGAACGCCCGCATGACCAACCAGGCGCTCAGCGAGGCGCTCGGGGTCGCCCCGTCCACCTGCCTGGCCCGGATGAAGAACCTGCAGCGCACCGGGGTGATCCGCCGGTTCACCGTGGAGGTGGAGCCGCGGGCGATCGGGCGCAGCATCGAGGCGCTGATCAGCGTGCGGCTGCGCCCCGGGGCCCGCCACCTCATGTCGGCGTTCGGGGAGGGGCTCAGGTCGGTGCCGGAGGTCTCCCAGTTCTTCTTCCTGGCCGGCACGGACGACTTCCTCATCCACGTCACCGCCCGGGACACCGACCACATCCGCCAGTTTGTCCTGGAGCACCTGTCCTCCAACCAGGCGGTGGCCGCCACCCAGACCAGTCTGGTGTTCGAGCATGTGCAGGGGTCGGTGGAGCCCTGAGCCGCCGGGCCCCGCGGCGCTGTTCAGAGGGCCTGGACGAGGACGAGCACGGCGCCGGCGGTGGACGCCGCCAGGCCCACCCGGCGCACGAGGACCTTGTCGAGGCGCCCGTTCACCACGCCGGAGAGGGCGAAGCCGAGCAGCACGGCCGGGAGCAGCACGGCGGCGAACCGCAGGACCTCCCGGTCGATGGACCCCACCGCGGTCAGGGCCGCGAGCGACATCAGGGCGCCGACCAGGAAGAAGGCGCTCATGGTGCCGCGCATCCGGGCGGGGGAGGAGCCGTGCCAGACGAGGGCCATGGGCGGGCCGCCGATGGACGTGGCCGTGCCCATGAGTCCGGAGGCCGCCCCGGCCGCGGCGACCGCGACCGGGCGCGGCCGGGGCTGCCAGCCGCAGACGCTGAGCAGCACGGCCACCAGGACCGTGCCCGCCAGCGTGAGCGCCAGGGCCTGCGGCGGCAGTGCGGCCACCAGCAGGGCGCCCGCCGCCGTGCCCGGCACGCGTCCGGCCAGGGCCCAGCCCGTGCCCCGGAGGTCCACCGAGGTGCGGTCGCGCAGCACGCCGAGCACGGTGAGTCCCGCCGCGAGCAGCACGATGGAGCCGGGCAGCAGGGTGGGGTCCAGCAGGGCGATCACCGGGGCGGCCAGCATGCCGAGGCCGAAGCCGATCGCGCCCTGCAGGCAGGACGCCACGCACACCACGAGCGCCACCAGGGCGAGCTCCACGCCGGTCATCGATCGCCTTCCGGTCACAGGGGGTCGGGCGCGCAGAGGCGCCGTCGTGCACCCCACTCTGACAGTAATGCGCGTTTCGCGCAATCGAGTGACCGGTGCTCCCGCTGATTGCCGCGGAAACCCGCGGAGCCGCGCGCACTATCAGGCGCGTACCCTGCGTACTTCCAGGATCACAGCAGGCCGGTAGGGCGCAGGCACCGCACGTCACCGTGGTGGAGTTCACATCCAGGTGTTGCGCGAATCACGCAGACGTGCCAGCATCTTACTCAGATCGCGCAAACAGGTGACCGGCATCACGTCGACACGGCCTGGTCGCGCACCATCTGAGATCACCCGTGCGGCGGCCTCCGGCCGCGCCGGCACGCGGTGTCGTTCCCCGAGGAGGCGGACCATGTCGACGAAAGCACCCACTGCACCGGTCACTGTGCAACAGCCCTACCCGGAACAGCACCCTCTGCCCCGCGGACTGGGCCTCATCACATCCATCGGTCCGGGTCTCGTCCTGGCCATGACCTTCCTGGGCACCGGTGACCTCGTCAGTTCCTCGGTCTCCGGTGCCAACTACGGCTACGCGCTGCTGTGGACGCTGGTGCTCTCCCTGATCGCCCGAGCGTTCATCATCTCGTCGATCGCCAAGTACACGCTGATGAACCGGTTCGGGGACACCCAGATCCTCGAGGGCTTCCACCGGATCCTGCCCTGGCTGCCGGGGCTCATGGCCACGGTCGCGCTGATCGCCGGGTTCGTCATCCAGGCGACCTTCCTCAAGGCCTCCGCGATCGGGCTGTACCAGCTGACCGGCGGGTCCTGGGGCGGGTCCTGGGGCAACTTCGTGTGCGCCCTGGTGGTCATGGGCGTGACGCTCTTCATGGTGACCCGGAAGCGCGCCTTCGTCATCCTGGAGTACTTCGCCCGCATCGCGACGGTCGCCATGATCCTGGCGTTCGTCTACGCCCTGGTGCAGCTGGGTCACATGGACGTCGGCGGCTTCTTCCGCGGCATGGCCTTCGAGATGCCCCCGAACTCGGTGGACAGCGCCTTCGCGCCCATCGTGGTGGCCAGTGCGACCATCGGCACGATCGCCGGCAACATGCCGAACCTGCTCTACTCCGGGTTCATGAAGGACAAGGGCTGGGTGGGGCCGCGCTACCGCCGCATCCAGCAGCTCGACCTCGTCGCCGGCATGGCCCCGCTGCTCGTGATCAACCTGCTCTTCTGGATCGTGGCCGCCGAGTTCTCCCGCGACAACCCCGGCTTCGTGATCAACACGGAGGGCGACCTGTCCGAGATGATGGGCGTCATCGTGGGCCCCCTCGGCCCGGCGCTGCTGTGGCTGTGCATCCTGCTGGCCGCCATGACCAGCTTCCCCCCGCAGTCCCGCGGCTTCGCGCAGCTGGCCGTCAACGGCATCCACCTGAGCACCCGGAGGGGCAAGAAGTGGCTGGGCCGCGACGAGCAGGACCCGCTGTTCAAGCGCATCCAGATCGGCGGCTTCATCGTCCTGCCGCTGCTGGCCTCCCTTCCCGCCGCACCGAACCTCATCGCCCTGAACATCGTGGGCACCAGCGTCGCCACCGTGATGAGCCTGCCGTTCATCGTCGTCGGGATCCTGGTCCTGACCGGCAGCAAGAAGTTCATGGCCGACTACGCGGTGAACAAGTGGTGGCAGACCGCGCTGCTGGCGGTCCTGGGCGTCATCGCCGTCGTGGTCGGCTTCCAGATCGCGATGAACATCCCGGACATGTTCGCCACGGCCTTCTCGGGCGAGTAGCGCCCCACCTGCTGGACCTCCCGCACCGCGGGGGGTCCAGCGCCCGTTCCACCGGCACCGACCAGAAGAGGACATTCCCTGCCATGAGCACCACGACCGGCACCTACGACACCATCACCGCCGACGGGCGGCTGCGCACCGAGGAGGACCTCGCCTACGCCTACCTGCCCGCTCCCACGGTGCAGAGCCACGCGGCCAACCTCATGACGCTGCCGGACGGGCGCCTGGGCTGCGTCTGGTTCGGCGGCACCCAGGAGGGCGTGCCGGACATCAGCGTCTGGTTCTCCACGCTCGCCCCGGGGGCCGAGGCCTGGTCCGCGCCGCGGCAGCTCTCCGACGACCCGACCCGCTCCGAGCAGAACCCCATCCTCTTCCCCACCCCCGACGGCGACCTGTGGCTGCTCTACACCGCCCAGCACGCCGGCAACCAGGACACCGCGGAGGTGCGGCGCCGGATCTCTCCCGACAGCGGCGAGACCTGGGGCCCGGTGGAGACGCTGTTCCCGCCCAGCGAGGCCGGCGGCATCTTCGTCCGCCAGCCCCCGGTGGTGCTCTCCTCCGGGCGGTGGATCATCCCCGTCTTCCGCTGCCTGTCGGTGCCCGGGCGCAAGTGGGTGGGCGACCACGACGACAGCGCCGTGATGATCTCCGACGACGGCGGCGCGACCTGGCGCCAGGTGCTGCTGCCGGGCAGCACCGGGTGCGTGCACATGAACGTCCAGGAGCTCGGCGACGGCACGCTGCTGGCCCTGTTCCGCAGCCGCTGGGCGGACGCGATCTACGCCTCGCGCTCCCGCGACGGCGGGCAGACCTGGGACGAGCCCGCCCCCACGGAGCTGCCCAACAACAACTCCTCCATCCAGTACGTCCGCCTGGCCGACGGCCGGCTCGCGCTGGTCTACAACCACCGGCGGGCCGAGGCGTCGACCGAGCGCCGCCTGTCCCTCTACGACGAGATCGACGACGACGGACTGGCGCCCGAGCAGGCCGCGGCCGTCGAGCCGGTGCCGGCGGACGGCGAGCGCACCGCGTTCTGGGGCACGCCCCGGGCGCCCATGACCCTGGCGCTCTCGCACGACGACGGGCGCAGCTGGGAGGTGCTGCGCGACCTGGACGTGGGGGACGGGTACTGCCTGTCCAACAACTCCCGGGAGGGGCTGAACCGGGAGTTCTCCTACCCGAGCATCCACCAGGGCCCCGACGGCGCCCTGCACATCGCCTACACCTACTTCCGGCAGGCCATCAAGTACGTGCGCATGGACCTCGGCCGGAGCGAGCCGTGACCGCCCCGCACGCCCTGGTCACGGGGTGCAGCTCCGGGATCGGCCGCGCCGTGGCGCAGGCGCTGCTCGACGACGGCTGGCGGGTGGCCGGGCTCAGCCGGCGCCGCCCGGACCTGGCCGGGGACCTCACCTGGCTGCCCGCGGACCTCTCCCGCACCGAGCGGCTGCGCTCCGTCGTCGAGGGCGTCGAGGGCCTCTCCGCGGTGGTGCACGCCGCGGGGTTCCAGCGCGCCCAGCCGCTGGGCCGGCTCGAGGACGGCGCCCTGCGCGAGATGCTCGCCGTCCACGTGGAGGCGGCCGCCACCCTGGTGGACGCGCTCAGCGGGCGGATCGCCGAGGGCGGGCGGATCGTGCTGGTCGGCAGCCGCACCGCCACCGGGGCGGCGGGCAAGAGCCAGTACGCGGCGACCAAGGCGGCCCTGGTCGGCCTGGCCCGCAGCTGGGCGATGGAGCTGGCTCCCCGGCGGATCACCGTCAACGTCGTCGCCCCCGGGCCCACGGACACCCCCATGCTCCACGACCCCGGGCGCGCGGCCGTGCCCCCGGCCGTGCCCCCGCTCGGGGAGCTGGTCGACCCGGCCGACGTCGCGGCCCTGACCGGCTTCCTGCTGGGCCCCCACGGCCGGTCGATCACCGGCCAGGTGCTCACCGTGTCCGGGGTGGCGCCCCCGGCCCGGACCCCGGAGGGCCGGGGCGATCAGCTTCCGCGGGCGGCGTCCAGGTGCTGCCGGGCCGCCTGCTCGAGGTGGGTGAGGTCCGAGGCGATGGTGACGAACGTGAAGCCCTGCGCGATGCGCTGCCGGGCGACCTCCCCGGCCGGGGTGTGGATCGCGGGGATCTTGTCCGCGGCCCGCGCGGCGGCCAGCACGCGCTCGATCGCGGCGTCGAAGACCTCCTTCACCTCGGGATCGTTGGGGAACCGCCCGCCCACGGCCAGGCACAGGTCGGAGGGGCCGATGTAGACGCCGTCCACGCCGTCGACCGCGCAGATCTCCTCGACGTTCTCCAGGCCCTGCGGGGTCTCGATCATCACGAGGACCAGCACGGCGGCATCCGCCTCGGCGGGGACGGGACCGACCCGCAGGCCCGAGCGCATCGGCCCGTAGGAGCGCATGCCGGTCCCGGGGTAGCGGGCGGCGCGCACCGCGGCCGCGGCCTCCTCGGGGGTGTCGATCATCGGCACGATCACCCCGCGGGCCCCCGCGTCGAGGGCCTGGCCGATGACCGCCGGGTCGTTGGCCTCGACCCGCACGATGCCGGCGGGGCCGTGCCCCGCGTCGACCGCCATGAGGTTGTGCAGGATCCCCGAGTAGCCCATGAGGCCGTGCTGGCCGTCGAGGGCGATGTAGTCGTAGCCGGTCATGGCCAGGCGCTCGTTGGAGATCGGGGAGTCGAGCACCGACCAGTACCCCAGGGTCACCTCCTTGTTCTTGGCCTTGCGGATGACGTCGGTCGCGGGATGGTTCACGTCGGTGCCTGTCTTTCGTCTCGATCGGTTCTCGGGATCCGGGGGTGCCGCGGCGGCGCCGCGGCGGGGGACCGCCCGGTGCGCGGGGCCCGCCCGGTGCGCGGGGTGCGCGGGGTGCTCAGCGGTTGTAGGCGGGCATCGGGCCGCGCAGGGACGCCCCCACGCGCTCGCAGGCCTCGAGGACGGCGGCGTCGAGGGGGCCCCGCGCCAGCACGTCCAGGTTGGCCGTCAGCTGGTGCGGCTTGGACCCGCCGAGCAGCACGGAGCCCGTGGCCGGCCGGGACACGAGCCAGCGCAGCGCCAGCTCGATCAGCGGCATGCCCGCGTCCTCGGCGATCGCGGTCAGCTCCCCGATCGCGGCGAAGAGCTGCTCGTCCCAGTACCGCTCCCGGTACATCTCGGCGAGGCGGGAGCCCTGGAAGCGGCCGTCCTGCGGGGCCGCGTCGAAGCGGTGCTTGCCGGTGAGCAGACCTCCGCCCAGCGGGTTGTACACCATGGTGTGCAGCCCGGTGGTCCGGGCGAACTCGACGTACTCCTCCTCGATCCGCCGGGCCAGGAGGTTGTAGAGCTGCTGGGCGACGACCGGGCGCGGGGCGCCGTTGCGGTCCGCGGCGGCGTTGACCTCGGCGATCTGCCAGGCGGCGAAGTTGGACACGCCCAGGGCGCCGATCCGGCCCTCGTCGACGAGGGCCGCGACGGTCTGCAGCGTCTCGTCCAGGCTCGCCCGGCGGTCGGGCTGGTGCAGGTAGAAGAGGTCCACGCGCTCGGCCCGGAGGCGCCGCAGGCTGCCCTCGAGCGAGCGCCGCAGGCCCTGCTCGGACAGCGGGGAGTGCTCCCCGGCGTCCGGGTGGGGCATGCCCGCCTTCGTCGCGAGCACCACGTCGTCGAGCCGGCCGGCCAGGAGGTCGCCGAGCATGGTCTCGGTGGCGCCCCCGGCGTAGCCGTTCGCGGTGTCCACGGCGTTGATCCCGGCCGCGAGGGCGGTCTCCAGCATGGCGGCGGCGGCCTCGCGGCCCACGGTGTCGCCGAAGGTCATGGTGCCCAGCACCAGCGTGGACATCGGCCGGTCGATGCCGGTGAGGTGGACGGTCTCCATGGTGGTTCTTCTCCCTCGGGTGGGCGGTGCTGCACGACTCGATTGTTGCGTCTCTCACGGTGTCATGGTTGCGCGAAGTGCGCAACTGGTTTAGCGTGAAACGCGCAGACGAGATCGATCCGACGGACGGAGGAGGTGGCATGCGCGTCCTGGCCCTGGCCGACGACCTGTCCGGCGCCAACGAGGTCGCCGCGGTCCTCGCGGCCCTGCCGCAGCACGCGGACGGCGACCCGGTGCGTGACGCGCCGTCCGTGTCCGCCACCGTGCGCCTCACGCCCGGCCCGGGATCGCCCGACGACGCCGCGGTCACCGTGGTCAACACCGACACCCGGCGCGGCACGCCCGCCGAGGCAGCGGACCGCCTGCGCGCCGTCCTCACCGCGCAGCCCACCGGCCCCGGGCGGGCGCTGTTCCTGAAGTTCGACTCGTTGCTGCGCGGCCACATCGGCGCGCAGCTGCAGACCGTGCCGGGCGCCGCCCCGGTGCTGTTCTGCCCGGCCGTCCCGGAGCTGGGCCGCACGGTCCGCAGCGGGGTGCTGCAGGTGGACGGCCGGCCCCTGCACGAGACCGGGCTGTGGGCAGCGGAGCCGCGGCCGCCGGCGCGCACCGTCGCCGCGCAGCTGGCCCCGGCGCCCACCCGCGTCCTGGACCTCGGCACGGTCCGGGGTCCCGGACTGGCGGAGTCCCTGGCGCGGGCGGCCGCCGACGGCGCGGTGGCCGTCTGCGACGCCGAGTCCGCCGCGGACCTCGAGCGGATCGCCGCCGCCGGCCTGGCGCAGGGCTTCGTCCTGGCCGGGGCCGCCGGGCTGGCCGCCGCCCTAGGGCGGCAGCTCGGCCTCGGGGCGCCCGGCCCGCGCACGCCCCCGGAGCCGTACGGTGCGCCGCAGCCGCTCGATCCGCCGCAGCCGCGCCGGGCCGACGTGCTGATCGTGCTCGGCACCGCCAGCGCGGCCGCGCGCCGGCAGGCCGAGCAGCTCGCCGCCGCCAGCGTGCCCGTCCACCGGCTGCGTCCGGAGCAGATCCACGGGTTCCCGCTCGAGCACCGGGGCACGGTCGCCGTGACCGTGGACGCCGCGGTGGATCCCGCCATCTCGGACGCGCTCACCGCCGCGCTCACCGCGCTGGTGCTCCGCCACCACGCGGACCGCCACCTGGTGCTCAGCGGCGGGGAGACGGCCCAGGCCGTCCTGGCCGCCCTGGGCGTCACCGAGCTCGTCCCGCTGCTCCAGGCCCATCCCGGGGCGGTGGTCGGCGTCGCCGCCGACGGCCGCCTCGTCACCACCCGCCCCGGCAGCTACGGGGCGCCCGACAGCCTGCTCCGGATCCTCACCGCCATGCACGTCCTGCAGGACACCACCCGAAAGGTCCCATCATGAGCTCTCCCTCCATCGCCGTCGCCACCGGCCCCCAGCACGACGACTCCGCTGTGAGCACCCCCTACGTCGCCGTCACCATGGGCGACGGCGCCGGGATCGGCCCCGAGGTCACCGTGGCCGCCGTCCTGGACGCGTCGATCCTCGCCGAGTGCCGCCCGGTCGTGGTCGGCGACGCCTCCCGGCTGCGGGCCGCCGCCGCGACCATCGGCCGCACGATCGAGCTGCGCCGCATCGAGGCGGTCGAGGACGCCGTCTTCGACGGCCGCACCGTCAACGTGTTCGACCTCGGGCTGCTGCCCGAGGACCTGCCCTGGGGCGAGCTGTCCCCGGTGGCGGGGGACGCGGCCTACCAGTACATCAAGGTGGCCTCCGAGCTGGCGATGGCCGGGAAGGTGCAGGCCATCTGCACGGCCCCGCTGAACAAGGAGGCGCTGCACGCCGGCGGGCACGTCTACCCCGGGCACACCGAGCTGCTGGCCGCCCTGACGGAGACCGAGGAGGTCTCCATGATGCTCTCCACCCCGAAGCTGCGGGTCATCCACGTCACCACGCACATCGGGCTCATCGACGCCGTGGCGAAGATCGAGCCGGGTCTGGTGCAGCGCACCATCGAGCGCGGGCACGAGGCCCTGGTCCGGGCGGGCATCCCGCAGCCGCGGATCGGCGTGGCCGCCATCAACCCCCACGCCGGGGAGAACGGCCTGTTCGGCTACGACGAGGAGGCGCAGAAGATCGCCCCGGGCGTGGAGGCCGCGCGCGCCCACGGCGTGGACGCCGTGGGCCCGCTGCCCGCCGACACCCTGTTCTTCCTGGCCGGGCGCGGCGACTACGACCTGGTGGTGGCCATGTACCACGACCAGGGGCACGGGCCGGTGAAGGTCCTCGGCATCGAGGCCGGCGTGAACATCACCGTCGGGCTGCCGGTGATCCGCACCTCCGTGGACCACGGGACGGCGTTCGACATCGCGGGCAAGAACATCGCGGACTCTCGTAGCATGGTCGAGGCCCTGCACCAGGCCGCCGAGATGGCGACCCGCTGACCGGGCCGTCCCCGAGAACGAGCGGAGCCCCCATGACGATGCCGGCCAAGATCAGGCGGGAGAAGATCTACGACCTGGCGAAGACCAGCGGGCTGGCGTCGGTGGAGGAGCTCTCGGCGCGCTTCGAGGTCACGGCCTCCACCATCCGGCGCGACCTGGCCCTGCTCAACGAGCAGGGCCGGCTCGCCCGGACCTACGGCGGGGCGATGCCGCTGGACCCGCACCCGGAGGCCTCGCTGCGCCAGCGGGTCGGGGAGGCCTACGAGGAGAAGCAGTCCCTCGCCCGGTGGGCCGCGAAGCAGGTGCAGCCCGGTGAGCACGTCCTGCTCGACGGCGGTTCGACGGTGGGTGCGCTGGCGCACGAACTGCGCAGCCACCAGGACCTCGACGTCACGACGATCGGGATCAACACGCTGCAGGAGCTCAACGGCTGCCCCGGTATCCGCCTCTCCTGCCTGGGCGGGCACCTGCGGGAGACCAGCCAGAGCTTCTACGGCCCGCTCACCGAGCTGGGCCTGGACCGCATGACGTTCGACCGGGTCTTCCTCGGGGCCGACGCCGTCACGGCCGAGCACGGGATCTGCGAAGCGGACCACATGCAGACCCGGCTCAAGGAGGTCATGGCCGCCCGCAGCACCCACGTCTACGTGCTGGCCCACTCCGCGAAGATCGGCGCCCGTCCCTTCCACGCGTGGGCGGACCTGCCGCTGCCCTGGACGCTCGTCACCAACGCGGACGCCCCGGCCGAGCAGGTGCAACTGATGCGCCAGCGCGGGATCGCTGTGGAGCTCCTCACGCCCGCCCGGGCCTGAGCGGTCGTCACAGGGCCTGCACGAGGACCAGCACGGCGCCGGCGGCGGAGGCCGCCAGTCCCACCCGGCGCACCCGGGCCCGGTCGAGGCGCCCGTTCACCGCGCCCGAGGCGACGAAGCCGAGCAGCACGGCCGGCAGGAGCACGGCGGCGAACCGCAGGACCTCCCGGTCGATGGACCCCACCGCGGCCAGGGCCGTGATGGACACCAGGGCGCCGGCCAGGAAGAAGGCGCTCATCGTGCCGCGGAGCCGGGCCGGGGAGAAGCCGTGCCAGACGAGCACCATGGGCGGGCCGCCGATGGCCGCGGCCGTGCCCATGAGCCCGGAGGCGGCCCCCGCGGCGGCGACCGCCGCCGGGCGCGGCCGGGGCCGCCAGCCGCAGACGCTGAGCAGCACGGCCGCCAGGACCGTGCCCGCCACCGCGAGGGCCAGGGTCTGCGGGGGCAGCACCACCACCAGCAGGGCGCCCCCCACGGTGCCCGGCACCATCCCGAGCAGCGCCCACCCGGTGCCCCGGAAGTCCACGGCCGTGCGGTCCCGCAGGACGCCGAAGACCGTGAGTCCCGCCGCGAGCAGCACGACGGAGCCGGGCAGCAGGGTGGGGTCCAGCAGCCCGATCACCGGGGCGGCCAGCATGCCGAGGCCGAAGCCGATCGTGCCCTGGAGGCAGGACGCCAGGAACACCACGAGCGCCACCAGGGCGAGCTCCGGCCCGGTCACAGCCCGCCCCCGCTCACCCGGCGGAGGCGCCGAGCACGTCCGCGGCCGGCGCGCCCGGCCGCCCGGGGCCCGGGGTCCGCGGGATCAGCGCCACGGCCCCGGCGGCCACCAGGGCCACGGCGGCGAAGACGACGAAGTTCCACTGGAACGGCAGCGCCATCGAGCCGATCCAGCCGCCGATCAGCGGGCCGGAGATCGCCCCGATCCGGGCGAAGGACAGCGCCCACCCGGTGGCGGTGGCCCGGGCGTAGGAGGGGTAGTAGTCGGCCACCCAGCCGGTGAGCACCAGCGAGGTGGAGATCGAGCCGATTCCGGCCAGGGCGACGAAGACGTAGTTGACCACGATGCTGTTGGGGAACATCAGCAGCAGGATCCCCACCCCGCCCAGCAGGTAGAACGTCATCAGGATCAGCTTCTTGCCGTAGGCGTCGGCCGCCCGGCCCAGGGCGACGCCGCCGGCGGCCGAGGCGAGGCTGAAGACCACCAGGAACGTCAGGGCCGGGCCCAGGGCGTAGCCGGCCGAGCGCATGATCGAGGGCAGCCAGGTGTTGAGCCCGTAGACCAGGACCATGCCGCAGAACAGGGAGATCCAGAAGAAGACGGTGGGCCGCAGCCAGTCGCGCGAGAACATCGCCGCGAGGGACTGCCGCCACCCCGCGGACCGCGGCGCCTCGGCCGGGGCCCAGTGGCCGGGCACGAACGGCTCGACGCCCAGCCGGGCGGCCACCCGGGCGGCGTCCTCCGGCCGGCCCTTGCCCACCAGGTACTCGAGGGACTCGGGCACGAGCCGGGCCAGCACCGGCAGCAGGAGCACCGGCACGAACCCGGCGCCCACGACCCACCGCCAGCCCAGCGTGGGCAGCAGCAGCAGCGCCAGCAGCGCCGCGACGAGGATGCCCAGGGAGTAGCCCGAGTACATGAGCCCGTAGTTGAAGGAGCGCCGGTGCGGGGCGGAGTACTCGATGGTGAGGGCCGCGGCCACCGGGATGATGCCGCCCATGCCCAGCCCGCCGAGCAGCCGGAAGAGTCCGAACAGCTCCGGGCTCGGGGCGAGGGCGGCGCCCAGCTGCATCGTGGTGAAGATCGCGACCGAGGCCAGCAGCATCCTCCGGCGCCCCACCCGGTCGGACAGCGTCCCGATGACCATCGCCCCGATGAGCATGCCGATCAGGGCATACGATCCTAGGCCGCCGAGCTCCAGCGGGGTGAGGTCCCAGGCGCGGTACTCCGCCAGGGCGGGCAGCACGGCGCCGAGCACGCCGACGTCGTAGCCCTCGGCCAGGATGGCCAGCCAGCAGGCGAGCAGCACGCGGCGGGTGGTGCGCTGCGGCACGGGCCAGGGGGCAGGGGCGGATGCGGTCATGCGGGAGGCCCTTCGGCGAGGGGGCGCACCGGCCCGGCGGCTGCGGGGACGGGGCCGGTGGTCCGGACCCCTCGATTCTAGGGAACGATCCCCGCCGGGCCGCTGTTGTCCTCGGGCAGTTGTATTCTCGTTCAAGCGTCCCTGTCGTGGGCGCGCCGCGCCGACCCCGACCCAGGACCGTGACATGACCTGCACCCCGTCGTCCCCGCGGGCGACCCCCACCTCCCCGCCCGTCGAGGGCACGCCCGTCGACGACGCGGCCGGTGGTGATGTCCGCCGCATCGGGGTGGACATCGGCGGCACCGCCATCAAGTACGCCGTCGTCGATCCGGTGCGCGGCGTGGTGGTCGGCCCGCTGCGGCGGATCCTCACGCCGTCCCCCGCCACGCCGGACGCCGTGGTCTCCGCCCTGCGGGCGGCGCTGGCGGAGCTGAGCACCGGGCCCGGCGCCGTGGACCCGCGCAGCCCCGTGGGCGTGGGCGTGCCGGGGATCATCGACCGCGGCATCACCCGCTCGGCCGTGCACCTGGACGACTCCTGGCTCGGCCGGCACGCCGGGCACCTGCTCGGCGAGGGGCTGGGCCGCGACGTCGCCGTGCTCAACGACGCCGACGCCGCCGGGCTCGCCGAGGCCCGCTTCGGTGCCGCCCGCGGCGTGGGCGGCACCGTCCTGATGATCACGCTGGGCACCGGCATCGGCTCGGCGCTGTTCCACGACGGGCAGCTGCTGCCCAACACCGAGCTGGGCCACGTGGACCTGGACGGCCGGGACGTCGACGGCTGGGCCGGCGCCTCCGCCCGCGTGGCCGAGGGGCTCGACTGGCCGACGTACACGGCCCGGCTCCAGCGCTACCTCGCCCACCTGGAGGGCCTCGTCGCCCCGGACCTGATCGTGCTGGGCGGGGGCATCAGCGAGCGGCACCAGCAGTTCCTGCCCCAGCTGCGGCTGCGCGCCCGGACCGTGCCCGCGCAGCTGCGCAACGCGGCCGGCATCATCGGCACCGCCCGCCAGGCCCACCTCGGCCGGTTCCTGGTGCCGTAGCTCCCGCGGGGCCTGTCGCCGTCCGCACGGCGCCGCTACGGTGAGCGGACGACGACGCCGACCCGCAGGAGGCTGGACCCATGACCGAGAACCCGCTCACCGACGCCGAGACGGCCCTGCTGCGCCGAGCCGTGGAGCTCGCCGCAGCGGCGCGGGAGGCCGGCCACCACCCGTTCGGCGCCCTGGTCGCCGACGAGTACGGCGAGATCGTGGCGGAGGCGTGGAACAACGCGCTGCCCCCGGACGGGGACCCCACCCAGCACGCCGAGCTGCGCGCCGTGGCAGCAGCGGTCCGGGCGATCGGCCCCGAGCAGATGCGCCGCGCCACGCTGTTCACCAGCGCGGAGCCCTGCGCGATGTGCACCGGCGCCGCGTACTGGACCGGCGTGGGCCGCATCGTCTACGGCCTCGCCGAGTCCTCGCTGCTGGCGCTCACCGGCGCGCACGAGCAGAACCCCACCCTGGACCTGCCCTGCCGGGAGGTGCTGCGCCGCGGTCAGCGGGAGATCGCCGTGCTCGGCCCGCTGCTCGAGGACGAGGCCGCCCGGGTGCACGAGGGCTACTGGGCCTGACGCGGGGCCGCCCCGCCCGCGCGGGCGGGGCGGGGCGCCGGCGGGTCAGGGGGTGAGCAGGGCCTTGACGGCGCGGCGCTCGTCCATGGCCCGGTAGCCCTCGGCGGCCTGCTCCAGGGGCAGGGTGAGGTCGAAGACCTTCCCGGGGTCGATCTCCCGGTCCCAGATGAGCTGGATCAGCTCCGGGAGGAACCGGCGCACCGGGGCGGGCCCGCCGTGCAGGTGCACCCCGGAGAAGAACAGCTCCTCCCCGGGCAGCGCCACGTCGTGGGCCACCCCGACGTAGCCCACGTGGCCGCCGGCACGGGTGGCGCGGATGGCCTGCATCATCGACTCCTGGGTGCCCACGGCCTCGACCGTGCTGTGGGCGCCCAGTCCGCCGGTGAGCTCCTTGATCCTGGCCACGCCCTCGTCCCCGCGCTCCTCCACGACGTCCGTGGCCCCGAACTCGCGGGCCAGGGCCTGGCGGTCGGCGTGGCGGGACATCGCGATGATCCGCTCCGCGCCCAGCTGCCGCGCGGCCAGCACCGCGAGCAGCCCGACCGCGCCGTCGCCGACGACGGCGACGGTCTTGCCCGGCCCCACCTCGGCGGCCACGGCGCCGAACCACCCGGTGCCCAGCACGTCGGAGGCCGCCAGCAGCGACGGGATCAGCTCCGGGTCGGGCTGACCCGGGGTGGCCACGAGCGTGCCGTCGGCCAGCGGCACGCGCACGTACTCCGACTGGGCGCCGGTGGCCGCCCCGGGCTGACGCTGCACGCAGTGGGTCTGGTAGCCGGCCCGGCAGATCTCGCAGGTGTTGTCGGAGGCGAAGAAGGACCCGACGACGAAGTCGCCCACCTGCACGGTGCGCACCTCGTCGCCGACCTGCTCCACCACGCCGACGTACTCGTGGCCCATCGGGGAGGGCCCGTCGACGTCCTCGACCCCGCGGTAGGGCCACAGGTCCGATCCGCAGACGCAGGCGGCGGCGACCTTCAGGACCGCGTCGGTGGGCTCGACGACCGCCGGGACCTCGCGGTCCTCGACCCGGACGTCGCCGGGGGCGTGCATGATGACTCCGCGCATGGGGTGCTCCTTCGGTGCAGTGGTTCCAGGGCTGGTGCGGTGTGGTGCCGGGGTGCGGCCGCGCCCTGCGGTGGTGCGGTGCGGTGACCGGCGCCGTCTGCCGACCGTGTCAGGATCCGGCCGGTGGGGCAAGTGCCCGCCGGCGTGCGGAGGCCGCCCCTGCGCCGGCGGGGCGAGGGGCGGCAGGGGGACCGCACGGGGAGCGGCGGGTCAGCGCCGCACGGCGGCGGGGCGCCCGGCGGTGAGCGCGCCCACCGCACCGGCGGCCAGCAGACCCGTCAGCACCAGCCCGACCACCCCGGCCAGGGCCACCGGCAGACCGGCGGTCTCGCCGTAGCCGGCGAGGACGGCGCCGGCGAGGGCGTGCGGCGTCGCGGCCTCGGCGAACGAGTAGGCCAGGGCCACGGACTCCAGCCCGTCCGGAGCGGAGGAGGCCACCGCGGAGAGCGCGGCCGCGCACAGCAGCCCCGCGCCGGTCACGCCCAGCACCCCGCGACGGGCGCGGGCCGGGGCGGGCGGGCGGGTGTCCACGGCGGCCAGGCCGGGGGCCACGGCCAGGACCAGGGACAGGACGGCCACGGTGATCACGGCCTCCCCGAGCCCGATCAGGGCGTGCACCCCCAGCATGGCGGCGGCCAGCCCGCCGGCCTCCACCGGCACGGTGCCGCCCAGGGCGTAGAGCCCGGAGAAGACCAGGGCGGCCGCCGGCACGGACAGCGCGGCGCCGAGCCCTGCCGCCGCGCGCGGCGCGGACCGGCCGAGCACGCGGGTCAGGGCACGGCCCGCGGCCCAGGCCACGGCCACCCCGGCGACGGCCATCAGCGTCACGTTGGTGCCCAGGGCGGTGAGCCCGCCGTCGGCGAAGACGAGCGCCTGGACGGCCAGGACCACGGCCACCGAGAGCATGCCGAGCCACGGGCCCAGCAGCGCCGCGGCGAGGGCGGCGCCCAGGAAGTGGCCGCTGGTGCCGGGCAGCACGGCGTAGTTGACCATCTGGGCGGCGAAGACGAAGCCCGTGACCGCCGCGGCGAAGCCCAGCCGGTGGGCGGGCGCGTGCCGGCGCACCTGCCAGGCGGCCACGGACACCCCGGTGAGCGCCACGGCGGCCGTGGTCGTGCTGACCACCGGGTCGAGGAAATGGTCCGGAACGTGCATCGGGGAACCGCCCTTCGGATTCGTGCGGGGCCGGGCTCGGGCGAGACCGGCACGGACCCGATGGTGCCAAGCCCGTGTTTCACCGGGATGACGGACCGGCTCGGGCGGCGTCAGGCGGGGCGCCGGGAACTCCGGCCGTGGTCGGTGGAGCGCTGCGGCGGCTCGGGCCGGCAGGAGTCGTCGCCCACGTCCTCGGCGGCGTCGACGGCGTCGGCCATGGCGTGCAGGAAGGCGGTGACGGTGGCGGCCTGGTCGGGGTCCAGGGCGCGGGCGGCGGCGAGCATGCGTTCGTGCATCCGGCCCAGGGTGGTGCGCACCTCGCAGTCGGCCTCGGCGGTGGCCACGATCACCAGGGCGCGCCGGTCGGTGGGGTGCGGGCGGCGGGCGATGTGGCCGGTGCGGGTGAGGCGGTCCAGCAGGGTGGTGGTGGAGGCCGAGGAGATGCCCAGGCGGGCGGCGAGGTCGCGCGGGCTCATGGGGGTGCCGGCGCGGTCGGCCTCGAGGAGGTAGCGCAGGGCCAGGACGTCCTTCTCGCCCATGCCCATGGAGTCCTTGGTGCGCCGGCGCATCGCGGTCTCGGCGGTGCGGTAGGCGCGCAGGGCCTCGAGCACCTGCACCGGTCCGGGGCCGGAGTCGTCGGTGCCGTACCAGTAGCCGGAAGAGGTCGGTCGGTGTGCACGCATGCGCACAGTCTAGATCACCATGCAGTTACCCCGACTGGTAACTAGACAATCTAACGACAGTGGGGTGAGATGGGAACGTCCTCTCCCGCCGGGATCGGGCGCAGCACCCCGCAACCGACGTGAGGACGGGCGAGCGATGGACCAGTACGCGCAGCACCGCCCCGCGGCCGCGCCGCACGACCGCCCGCCGCGCCCCGACCGTGCCGTGCCGGCGGCTCCCGTCCACTGCGGCGCCCCCATGCCGGTGCGCCTGCTCGACTTCGCGGACGTGGACGACCGGCTCAACGCCGCGGTGGCCCGGGCCGCCCTCGCCGGCCGCCGGCTGCACGCCTGCGCCTGCGGAGCCCTGCAGGAGGTGCCGGCGATCTCCGGTGCCGAGGAGCGCATCGTGCCCGACGACACCGCCGTGCTGTTCCGGCCGTTCTTCACCCGGCGGGTGCTCGCCGCGGCCGGGCGGGTCGAGGCCGCCGAGCGGTCCCTCGACCAGCAGCTCGCGGGGTTCCGCGGTCTCGACCTCGACGCCGCGGAGGGTCCCGCCGCCGTGCTCCGGGCCTTCGGCGCGGCGGTGCGGGCCGACCGGCGGCGGCTCGACCGGGCCCTCGGCGACCTCCGCGTCGAGCTGCGCCTGGCGACCCGGCACGGGGTGTCCCTGGCCGTGCTGGCCCGGGAGACGTTCCTGCCGGAGCAGGACCTGGTGGCCGCGCTCGCGCTCGACCCGTCCCGGGGAGCGGGTGCCGCCCGCACGACGGAGGGCACCGCTGGGGTCTCCTCCGCCGCTGCGCCGCCGGTCGCGGTCCCCGGCGCCCGGACGGCGGCCGCCGGCGCATCCGCACCATTCGCTCCGGCGCCCGTTCCCGCCTCCGTGCGGCCCGCCGGTCGGTGCCGGGCCGCCGGCGTGCTCGCCGCGGCCGGCTGAGCCGGCCGCGGCGGCCCGGTCCTGCGCCTCGGTCCTACGCCTCGGTCAGGGCGTCGGGCTTGTGCGCCGCGCGGGCGCCCGAGCTCTCGGACTCGACGATGTAGCGGGGGTCGTCCGAGCTCGCCCGGAACGTGTGGCCGTCCAGCTCGAAGTCCTCCGTCTTCTTCTCGACCACGGTGCCCTCGGTCGTGCCCTGGGGGGTGTTCCAGGTGACCTTCGTGCCCTTCGTCAGGCTCATGCGTGCTCCTCTCCTCGTGCCGCGCCGGGGAACCCGGCGCCGGTCACTTCTTCAGCGGGTCGTGGCCCCAGTTCATCAGGGAGTAGCGCCACCGGGTCTCGGTGACGTCCCCGTCGGGCCGCTGGGCCAGGTGGCGGTGGACGTAGCCGACGACCTTGCGCATGTGCTCCTGGTCGGAGTCGGTGCGCTCCCCCTTCTTCTTCTGCAGGATCTCCACGATGCGCCGTCCGGAGCGGTGCCCCACCGACTCGCCGCCGTCGTCCTGGCCCACCGACTGCGACTCGTCGGTCTCCAGCCAGTCCGAGAGCTGCTTGGCCGTCATGTTGACGGCCTCGTCGAAGTCCTGGCCGACGGTGTCGTCGCTGTCGCTCATGCCGCGCTCCTCGTCCTCGTCTCCGGGCGGCCGCGTCCGGGCCGGTCCCGCGCCCGGACGCCCGGGCGCGATCCTCAGCCTACGGAGCGACGGCCGTCCCGACGACCCCCTGCGCCGAATCCGCCGCGGGGTTCAGCGTGCCGGGGCCGTGGTCTCCAGGACGGCCGCCTCCGGGCGCCGGTCGGCCGGCCGGTCGGCGGTGACCACGAGGTTGCCCTCGGCGAGCGCCCCGGACTCCGCGTCCTGCTCGATCGAGGTGGCCAGCGGCTTCTCGGCGACGAAGCACAGCAGGGCGGCCGCCAGCAGGCCCAGGGGCACGATCCACAGGTAGATGGGCGTCAGCGCGTCGTTGTAGGAGGCCACGATCGGGTTCCGCAGCGCCTCCGGCAGGGAGGCGACCACGGCGGGGGTCAGCGAGTTGGCCCCGCCCGCGCCGCCCTCCAGCGCGGCGGCCGGGAGGCGTTCGGCCAGCTGGTCGGCCAGCCGGCCCGCGAAGACGCTGCCGACCACGCCGGAGCCCAGGGTCGCGCCGATCTGGCGGAAGAAGTTGTTCGCCGCGGTGGCCGTGCCGACCTGCCGCAGCGGGAAGGTGTTCTGCACGATCAGCACCAGCACCTGCATGGACAGGCCCAGCCCCAGGCCCAGGACCGCGATGTAGAGGCACACGTGCCAGACCCCCTGCTCGGGGGTCAGCGTGGAGAGCAGGCCCATGGCCGCGGCCACGACCACGCTGCCGGCCACCGGCAGCCACTTGTAGCGCCCGGTGCGGCTCACCGCCCGCCCGGCGAGGACCGAGGTCACGAGCAGGGTGCCCATCATCGGGACCATCAGCAGCCCGGAGGCGGTGGCGTCCACGCCGAAGACCATCTGCAGGTAGGTCGGCAGGTAGCCGATGGCGCCGAACATCCCCACGCCGGTGAGCAGCCCGGCGACGGTGGTGAGCACGAAGTTGCGCTCGCCGAACAGGTGCATCGGGATGATCGGCTCGGCGGTGCGCCGCTCCACGGCCACGAACGCGGCCCCGGCCGCGAGCGTGCCGGCGATCAGCCCGAGGATCACGGGGTCGGTCCAGGCGTACTTGCCGCCGCCCCAGGTGGCGAACAGGACCAGGCAGGTCGTGGCCACGGCCAGCAGCACCATGCCGCCGATGTCCAGGCGCGGCCGCCCGGCGTGCCGGGGCAGCCGGAGGAACAGCACGGCGCCGGCCAGGGCCAGCAGCCCGAGCGGGATGTTGATCCAGAAGGCCCAGCGCCAGCCGGGGCCCTCGGTGAACCAGCCGCCGAGCAGCGGACCGGCCACCGAGGAGACGGCGAACACCCCGCCCATGACGCCCATGTACTTCCCGCGCTCCCGGGCGGGGACCACGTCGGCGATGGCGGCCTGGGAGAGGATGATCAGCCCGCCGCCGCCCAGGCCCTGGATCGCGCGGGCCGCGATGAGGACCTCGATGGTCCCGGCGAGCGCGCCGACCACGGACCCGGCCATGAAGACCAGGATCGCGCCGAGCAGCAGCGGCTTGCGGCCCATCAGGTCCCCGAGCTTGCCGTAGACCGGCATCATGATCGTCGAGGCCAGGATGTAGGCGGTGATCACCCACAGCATCTCGTCGACCCCGTTGAGCTCGCCCACGATCGTGGGCAGCGCCGTGCTGAGCACGGTCTGGTTCAGGGCGGCCAGCAGCATCGAGAGCATCAGGCCCACGAAGAGGAGCCCGAGGTGCTGGGGGCCGCGGGCCGGTTCGGCCCGGTGGGCGGGAGTGCGGGTCATGAGAGCTTCTCCTGGAGACGGTGGAAGAGGGTGAGGGCCGAGTCGTGGTCCGCGGCCGGCAGGCCCTGTGCGGGGGAGTAGTCCTCGGCGGTGATGGCGAAGCGCAGCGGGACGCCGCCGAGGATGACGAGCATCCGGGCGACGTCGTCCACGGGGTGCTCCCCGATCCCGGCCGACCACTGCGGGTCCCGGGCCAGCAGCTCCGCGAGGGTGCGGCGCACCAGGTCCTCGGCCTCGAGGGTGAGCTCGTGGCGGCGGCGGCCCAGGCCCGGGTGGTCCTGCAGCAGCCTCCGGCGTCGTTCCGCGTCCGGGCCGGCGTAGGCGCTGCGGGTCACGGCCAGCAGCAGGCGCGAGACCTGGCCCAGCAGGTCGTGCTCGAGGGAGAAGTCCTCCAGCAGCCGCGGGTCCAGGACGGGGGCGCGCATGCCCAGCACCGCGTCCTCCTTGGCGGGGAAGTAGTTGAAGAAGGTGCGCGGGGAAACCCCGGCGGCGGAGGCGATGGCCTCGACCGTGGCGCCCTCCACCCCGTGCTCGAGGGCGAGGCCGGCGGCCGCCTCGTGGATGGCGCACCAGGTCTCGGCCTTCTTGCGGGCGCGCAGGGAGGAGGAGTCGATGTCGTTCACCCTGATATTTTTGCACTCCTGCACGTGTTGCACAACTGCAAGAATATACGGGGGCGCCCCCGGGTCCGGGAATAGGGCGGTGCGCTCCCGGCCTGTACCGGGAGCACACCGCGCCGGCGCCCGCACCGGACCCCGGCGCACGGCAGGACAGGTCCGACCACGGAACGGAGCCCCGCATGACCACCATCCCCCGCACCGACCTCGACATCTTCCCGCTCAACCTGGGCGGCAACACCTTCGGCTGGACCTCCGACCGGAGCACCTCCTTCGCGGTGCTCGACGCCTTCACGGAGGCCGGCGGCAACTTCGTCGACACGGCGGACGTGTACTCCGTGTGGGGCGAGGGGCACACCGGCGGGGAGTCCGAGACCGTGCTGGGGGAGTGGCTGGCCGCCCGCGGCGTCCGCGACGACGTCGTGGTGGCCACCAAGGTGGGCTCCCTGCCGCAGCGCCCCGGCCTGGGCCGGGACAACGTGGTGCAGGCCCTCGAGGAGTCCCTGCGACGGCTCGGCACCGACCGGGTCGACCTCTACTACGCCCACCGCGACGACGAGTCGGTGCCCGTCGCCGAGCAGGCGGCCACCTTCGACGAGCTGGTCCGCTCCGGGAAGGTCCGGGCGGTGGGACTGTCCAACTACAGTCCGCAGCGGCTGCGGGAGTGGTTCGAGACCGCCGAGCGCGAGCACCTCACCGTGCCGGTCGCGATCCAGCCGGAGTACCACCTGGTGGGCCGGCGGTCCTACGAACAGGACCTCGCCCCGCTGGCTCGGCAGTTCGGGGTGGCGGTCCTCCCGTACTTCGGTCTCGCCTCGGGATTCCTCACCGGCAAGTACCGCACGGCCGCCGACCTCAAGGGCCGGGCCCGCGGCGGCGCCACGGGGGCCTACCTGAACGCGCAGGGCCTCGCCGTCGTCGACGCGCTGGTGGGCGTGGCCGAGGCTCGCGGGGCCGAGCCGACGACGGTGGCGCTCGCCTGGCTGCTGGCCAAGGGCGTGACCGCCCCCATCGCCTCGGCCTCCCGGCCCGAGCAGGTGCCGGCGCTCATGGCCGCCCCCGGCCTGGCGCTCACCGCCGAGGAGGTCGGGGTCCTCGACCGGGCCTCGCAGCCGTTCGCCTGACCCCCGGGCCCGGGGGAGGCACCCCGGGAAGACCGGAGAGCAGCGACCGCAGAGGAAGGACCGCATGACCACCACCACGCTCGTCTTCACCCCGCCCTGCGGGCCCGTCCGCGCTCGGGTGGACGGCGCCGTGGTCCGAGCCGGCGGCATCCCCTACGCCACCGCCGACCGCTTCGCCGCTCCCGTGCCCGCCCCGGACCGGGACGAGCCGTTCCCGGCCACGGGCCCGGCCCCGGCCTGCCCCCAGGTCCGCTCGCCGTTCCTCGCCTCGGTGCTGGGGGACGCGCTCGGCGGCCTGCCGCAGGACGAGGCCTGCCAGCGCCTGTCGGTCACGGCGCCCCGCGACGTGCGCGCCGGCGAGGGGCTGCCGGTGATGGTGTGGATCCACGGCGGCTCCTACACCACCGGCGCCGGGGACGCCCCGATCATGGACCCGGCGCGGCTGGTGGCCGAGCAGCGCGTCGTCGTGGTCGGCGTCACCTACCGGCTCGGGCTCTTCGGCTACCTGGGCTCCGGGCACGGGCGCCCGGCCAACCTCGGGCTGCTCGACCAGCTCGAGGCGCTGCGCTGGGTGCGGCGCAACATCGCCGCCTTCGGCGGCGACCCGGACGGCGTGACCGCCTTCGGCCAGTCCGCCGGGGGTGACGCCGTGGCCCACCTGATGGCCGTCCCCGGCGCGGAGTCGCTGTTCCGGCGCGCCATCATCCAGAGCCCGCCGCTGGGCATCGCCCGTGGCCGGGAGCGGATGAACGCCGCCATGGCCGCCGCGGCGGAGTCCGTGACGGCCGCGATGCCCGCCGCCGACGTGGTAGCCGCCCAGGCGGACGTGGAGCGGCACGCGGCACCCTTCGGGCTCCTGGGGGCGATGCCCTTCGGCACCCAGTACGGCCACCACCCGCTGCCCGCCGAGGAGGACGTCGACGCGGCCTGGGACCGGGTGGCCCCGCACGTCGACGTCCTCATCGGCCGCACCACCGAGGAGGCGCGGCTGTACCTGCCCACGGTGCCGGCCCTGCAGCGCTGGACCCGTGTGCCGCTGCTGGGGCCGGTGGTCCGCCGCGCCGTGGTCGGATGGGCGACCCGGGCCGTGTACACCCGGGCGGTCCGCCGGTTCGCCCGCCGGCACGTGCGCGCCGGCGGGACGGCCCGCCACTACGTGATCTCCTGGGCCGCCCCGGGCAACCCGTACGGCGCGGCCCACACGGTCGACCTGCCCCTGCTCTTCGGCGACGAGCCGACCTGGGCGGGCACCGGGCTGGTCGCCGGTGCGGCGTGGGAGGACATCGACGCCGCCGGCCGGCCGGTGCGGCAGCTGTGGGCCGACTTCGCCCGCGGGGAGCCCCTCGGCGACGCCGGCCGCATCCCCGGCGTCCTGCGCCACCGGCGTGTCCGCCGCCCGCTCCGGCGCTGACCCCGGCCCGTCGTCCCCGACGCCGAGCCGCCGGGCGGAGCCGCGGCGGGCGGGGCCTAGGCGGCGACGCCCACCTGGATCAGCGTGCTCCAGGGGTCCTCGAAGCGCAGCACGGCGCCGTCGTGCCGGGTGGGGACCCGGTGGTCCGCCAGCCGGGCCTGCAGGGCGGCGACGTCCTCGGCCGCGGGGAGGTCGATGTTGACCTGCCCCAGCCCCAGGGATGCGGCCCGCGGGCCCGCCCCGGCGCTGTGCCAGGTGTTGAGCGCGATGTGGTGGTGGTAGCCGCCGGCCGCGATGAACAGGGCCGAGCCGATGTCGCTCATCACCTCGAAGCCCAGGACGTCCACGTAGAACCGCCGGCCCTGTGGGATGTCGCCGACCTGCAGGTGGACGTGGCCGAGGGTGGCCGGCGGCGCCGCCGGGCGGGCGCCGGCCGGCTCGGGCAGGTGCTCGCCGAGGAACGCGGTGGGGTCCAGCGGGTTGGACGCCAGCGTCAGCAGCCCGTTGGCCTCCCGCCGCCAGGTGTCCCGGGGGCGGTCGGTGTACAGCTCCACGCCGTTGCCCTCGGGGTCGTCGAAGTAGAAGGCCTGGCTGTAGAGGTGGTCGGCGCTGCCGGTGAACGAGCGCGGCGCCACGGCGGCGACCGAGGCCAGGGCGGCCGCCAGGGCCGGCTCGTCCTCGAAGAGCACCGCGGTGTGGAACAGCCCCGCCTGGCCGCGGCGGGCCGGCGGCAGCTCCGGGACCTGCCGCAGGCGCAGCACGGTCCGGCCGGCACGGCCCAGCACGGCGGTGTCCCCGGCGTGGGCGAGGACCTCGAGGGTCACGGCGTCCGTGTAGTAGGCGAGCATCGTGTCCAGATCGGCCACGAGCAGCTCCACGGCGCCCATCCGGGTCCCGGCGGACAGCAGGTCGTCCGCCGGGCGCGGTGTCAGGCTCCGGGGATCGGGGTTCTGGGGAAAGATCGGCATCTCGGGCTTCTCCGTCGGCGTCGGCGCAACTCAGGGTGATGTGCCCCCAAGAATACCGGGGAAACTATTTCCGGTGCAAGCATCTGGGAGGCCCCCGCCGTCCCGCAGCCGCTTAGAGGACGAAGATCAGCGCCACGATCACCGCCACGATCGCCAGGAGGACCAGGCCCCAGGCCTTGAGGTTGTCGGAGTCGTCCTCCGCGGGGTCGTGGGCGGCGGGCGGCGGCCAGCCGCCGGTCGCCGGGCCGCGCCCGCCCGGACCGGGGAGCGGCCCGCCCTGGGCCTGGCCCGGGAACGGCTCCCCGGGCGCGCCGGGCCGGCCGACCTGCCCGGGCGGCGGCGGGGCGGGCGTGGCGGGGCTCACGCCCCACTGCGGGGCCTGCGGGGCGTCCGCGATCGAGGGCGGCGACGACGGCGGCCCGGCCGGGCCGCTCGCCGGTGCCGTCGGTGTCGGAGGAGCGACCGGGGGCGCTGCGGGCGGCGGCGTCCCGCCGGAGAGCACGGGCCCGTCCTCGCGGTGGCCCCGCTCGGCCTCCGTCAGCAGGGCCACGAAGCGCTCCAGGGACTCCGAGCCGTCGTACTCGCGGGCCAGGAAGCGCTCGGCGCGGCGGCGCACCACCCGGTAGACGCGCCCGTCGTCGGGGATCGAGAGGTCCCGGGCGGCCCGGGCCACGGCCAGCGGCGGCTGCTCGGGCAGCGGGTTCGTGCCCCACTCCAGCAGCCCGGTCAGCAGCGGCCGTTCCAGCACCGAGGCCATCGCCGCGCGGGCGCCGGGCACGCGGGTGAGCTCCAGCAGCCCGCTCGGCGGGGCCGAGGGGCAGCCCGGGACGTCGCCGGGCAGCCGGGCCGCCCGCTCGAGCCAGAACGTGTCGCCGAAGAGGGTGGCCAGCAGCACGGCCGCCGCGAGCCGGTCCTCGCCGGGGGCGGCGTCCTCCGGGGCGCCCTCCTCCCAGTGGGTGCCCAGCGCCCGCCGGGCGGGCTCGCCGGCCAGCCGGACGCGCAGCTGCACGTCCTCCGGGCCGCGGGCGGTCTGCGCGGGATGCTCCACCGCGTGCCGCACCTGCGGGTCGAGCTCGGGGTCCATGGGCCACTCCTCCGTCGTCGTCCGTGAGGTCCATGCTCCCAGATCGGGCTGTGCGGCGGCGGGGAGCCGGTGGGGAGTTGCGCCGGGCGCGTCCGGCGCAGGCCCCGCCCGGCGTGTCCGGCGGGAAGCGTGCCGGGCGGGGAGTGCGTCAGGCGGGGAGCAGGCTGCGCAGCTGCCCGGCGGCCAGGCGCGGGTCCGGGGCCTCGGTGACCGCCCGCACCACCACGGCGCCGCGCGCCCCGGCGGCCAGCACCTCGGGGAGGCGCTGCTCGTCGATGCCGCCGATGGCGAACCACGGCACGGGCGCGGCCGCCGGGTCGGCGTCCAGCCGGGCCTCGGTCAGCGCGGCGACCTCCCGCACGAGGCCCAGGCCGGTGGCGGGCCGGCCCGGCTTGGTGGGGGTCTCCCACACGGGCCCGGTGCAGAAGTAGTCCACGTCCGGGTCGGCCAGCGCGGCCCGAGCCTGGTCGAGGTCGTGGGTGGAGCGGCCGATCAGCACGTCGGGGCCGAGCAGCCCCCGGGCCTGGGCGGGGGTGAGGTCGCGCTGGCCGGCGTGGAAGACGTCCGCGCCCACGAGCGCGGCGAGGTCGGCGCGGTCGTTGACGGCGACCAGCGTGCCGTACTCGGCGGCGACCCGGCCCAGCAGCCGCAGGGCGGCGATCTCCTCGTCGGTGTCGATGCTCCGGTCCCGCAGCTGGACGACGTCCGTCCCGCCGGCGCAGACGGCGTGCAGGAACTCCTCGAGGTCCCCCTGGATGCGGCGCGCGTCGGTGCACACGTACAGCCGGGCGGCGAGGAGCCGGTCCGTGCGCGTGGTGCGCAGCGGCGAAGCGGCGGGGGCGGGGACGTCCTGGGTATGCTGGGTCACACGCTGATGATAGGTCAGCGGTTCTGCGGGAGCCCCACGAGGGGCTGAGAGGGCGTCCGGCGCCGACCGCCACACCTGATGCGGGTCATGCCGCCGTAGGAAAGGACGATGCCGGTGACGTCCGTGCCCCCCGTTCCGAGCTCCGCCGCCCAGCACGTGCGGGCCGACGTCGCCGTGGTCGGAGCCGGGGTGGTCGGCCTGGCCACAGCGTGGGAGCTGCGCCGCCGCGGCCGCTCGGTGGCCGTGGTGGACCCCGAGCCCGGTGCCGGGGCCAGCCGGGCCGCGGCCGGGATGCTCGCCCCGGTGAGCGAGGTCCAGTACCAGCAGGAGCCGCTCTACCCCCTCATGCTCGCCTCGGCCGCCGCCTACCCGGCGTTCGTGGCCGCCGTGCAGGAGGCGGCCGGCGGCTCGGTGGGCCACCGCGCCACCGAGACGCTCGTGTGCGGCGTCGACGCCGCCGACCGGCAGGCCCTGGCGGACCTGCGGGAGCTCCAGCGGCGCCACGGCATGGCCGTGGAGCCGCTCCCGCTGCGCGCCGCCCGGGCCCTGGAGCCGGCCCTGAGCCCGCGGCTGTCCGCCGTGCACCGCGTGCCCGACGACCACCAGGTGGACCCGCGCCGGCTCGTGGCCGGGCTGCTCGCCGCCCTCGTCGCCCCCGCGCTCCCCGTCCCCGCGCTCCCCGGCCCGTCCGGGGCCTGCGGGACGGACGGCGCCGACGGCGGGCCCGCCCGCCTGGTGCACGACCGCGCCACGGGCCTGCGCCACGGCCCCGACGGCGCGGTGACGGGCCTGCACCTGGCCTGCGGCGGGATGGTCTCGGCGGCGGAGACGGTCCTCGCCCCCGGCACCGGTCTCACCGGCCTGGCAGGCCTGCCCGGGTCCTGGCGGCCGCCGCTGCGCCCGGTGCACGGGGACATCCTCCGCGCCCGCCCGCCCCGCGGGGCGCCGCCCCTGCTCGAGCGCACCGTCCGGGGCCTGGTCCACGGGGTGCCCGTCTACCTGGTGCCCCGCGACGACGGGACGGTGGTGATCGGGGCGACCTCCCGCGAGGACGGCCTCGACGGGACCAGCGCCGGGGGCGTGTTCCGGCTGCTGCGCGACGCCCAGGCCGTGGTCCCCGGCGTCGCCGACCTCGAGCTGGTCGAGGCCATGGCCCGCGCCCGGCCCGGGACCCCGGACGACATCCCGTACCTGGGCCGCGTCCGCGGACCGGAGGCAGGCCCGGTGCCCGGTCTCGTGGTCTCCACCGGCTACTTCCGCCACGGCGTGCTGCTCGCCCCGCTGGCCGCCCGCCTCGCCGCGGAGCTGGTGCTCGGCCGCTCCGGCGCGGACCCGGGCCCCGACGCCGAGTACCTGGCCACCACCGACCCGCACCGCTTCGACCGTCCCGTCGAGGCGCCCACCACGGACCCCGCGACCGGGTCCCGCACCCCGCACAGGAGCACCCGATGACCGCCATCACCCTCAACGGCCGCCCGCACGTCGTGGCCGGGGACACCACCGTCGGAGACCTCGTGGCCGAGACCGTCGGGCGGCCCCTGGGCCCCGACGGCGCCCCGCTGGACGGCCGCCGGCTGGGCGTGGCCGTGGCGGTGGACGCCGCCGTGGTCCCGCGCAGCCGCTGGGGTCGGACCCCCGTGGCCGAGGGCCAGGCCGTCGAGATCATCACCGCCGTCCAGGGAGGCTGACATGACCCACCCCGCACCCCTCGCGGACCCGCTCGTGCTCGACGGCGCCGCGCTGTCCTCCCGGCTGATCATGGGCACCGGCGGGCTCAGCTCGCTGCACACCCTGGAACAGGCCCTGCTCGCCTCCGGCACCGAGCTGACCACCGTGGCCCTGCGCCGCTACGCCCCCGGCCACGGCGACTCGCTGTTCGCGATGCTCGAGCGCAACGGCATCCGGATCCTGCCCAACACCGCGGGCTGCTACACCGCCCGGGACGCCCTGCTCACCGCCGAGCTCGGCCGCGAGGCCCTGGAGACCGACTGGGTCAAGCTCGAGGTCATCGCCGACGAGGACACCCTGCTGCCCGACGTGGTGGAGCTGCTCGACGCCACCGAGCAGCTCGTGGCCCGCGGCTTCCGGGTCTTCGCCTACACCTCCGACGACCCGGCCGTGGCCCGCCGGCTGGAGGACCTCGGCGCGGCCGCCGTGATGCCCCTGGGGGCGCCGATCGGCACCGGGCTGGGGATCCTCAACCCGCACAACATCGAGCTCATCACCTCCCGGGCCTCGGTGCCCGTGGTGCTCGACGCCGGGATCGGCACCGCCTCCGAGGCCGCCCTGGCCATGGAGCTGGGCTGCGACGCCGTGCTGCTGGCCAGCGCCGTGACCCGAGCCCAGGACCCGGTGGCCATGGCCACCGCGATGCGCCACGCCGTGGCCGCCGGGCGGCTCGCCGCCGGCGCCGGGCGGATCCCGGCCCGCCGCCACGCCCGGGCGTCTTCGCCGATGGCCGGGCGGATCGGCGCCGGCGCGCCCGACGGCACCCCCGACGGCATGTCCGACGGCGGGCCGGCCGCCGACCCGGCGGACGTCCCGCGCGGGGACTGGGCGCCCGTGGGGGAGCGGCCGTGAGCCCGCTGCCCCCCCTGGTGGAGCCGGGCCCCGACCTGACCCGGGCGGAGCTCGAGCGCTACGCCCGGCACCTGAGCCTGCCCGGCATCGGTCCGCTCGGCCAGCGCCGGCTCGGCAACGCCCGGGTGCTCGTGGTCGGCGCCGGCGGGCTGGGCGCCCCGGCCCTGCAGTACCTCGCCGCGGCCGGCGTGGGCACGCTGGGGATCGTCGACGACGACGTCGTGGCGGTCTCCAACCTGCAGCGCCAGGTGGTGCACCGAACCGCCGACGTCGGCCGGCCCAAGGCGGACTCCGCCGCGGAGGCCGTGGCCGCGCTCAACCCGCTCGTGCGGGTGCGCACCCACCCCTGCCGGCTCACGGCGGACAACGCCCTGCGGATCCTCGGAGAGTACGACCTCGTCCTCGACGGCGCGGACAACTTCGCGACCCGCTACGTGGTCGGCGACGCCGCCGCCCTGACCGGGATCCCCTGCGTGTGGGGCTCCATCCTGCGCTTCGAGGGGCAGGTCAGCGTCTTCTGGGCCGGCCACGGGCCCACCTACCGGGACCTCTACCCCGAGGCGCCGCCGGACGGGGAGGTCCCCAGCTGCGCCGAGGGCGGGGTCTTCGGCATGCTCCCCGCCACCGTGGGCGCGGTGATGGTCACCGAGGCCGTCAAGCTGATCACCGGCACCGGCGAGCCCCTGCTCGGGCGGGTGCTGCTGCACGACGCCCTGGCCATGACCTGGCGCGAGATGCGCCTGAGCCCGGACCCCGACGCCGCCCCGGTCACCGCCGTCGCCCGGCCCGAGGCCGTCGCCCCGCCGCCCGGCGGCGGGGCGGAGCCCGCCGAGACCGTCGGGGCAGCCGAGCTGGCCCGGCTGCTGGCACGGCGGGCGCGCGGCGAGGCGGACTTCGTGCTGGTCGACGTGCGGGAGGACTGGGAGCGGCAGCTCCTGGCCATCCCCGGCGCCGTGCCGGTGCCGCTCCCGGAGCTGCTGGATCGGGGGCCGGCCGCCCTGCCGCCGGAGGCCCGGGGCGCGGACCTCGTGCTGCACTGCAAGGCCGGCGCCCGCTCGGCGAGCGCCCTCGCCGCGCTGCGCCCGTTCTACGCCGGCCGGGAGGAGCGGCTCCGCCACCTCGAGGGCGGGGTGCTGGCCTGGGCGGAGCTGGTGGAGCCGGAGCGGCCGCGCTACTGATCCGTCCCCCGCCGGTGCGGCCGCGGCGGATGCGTACACCATCCGGGAGGACATGACCGTCTGTGACGTGCCCGTGACACCCGATGACATGTGACGGTCACCGGGTGGCTCCGCACCCCCGCGGTCTGGTGCGATGTCATCCGTCCCATTCAGAGCGGCCGAGAGATCTGGCTCGACGACGCCGCAGCAACCCGTCCTTCGCAGGGGTCAGGGTGCTAAGGCCAGAACCGATGGAGATCCCGGATCTGCAGTCGCCCCGTGACGCCGGCCCCCGGCGCCGTCGTCGCCGGGCCCGCCCCGGCGCGACCGGACGGCCGGCACTCCTCGGTGCGACCGGAAGGACCACCGCATGACCCGCACCACGGACGAGGGGACTCCCACCCGTCCCCGCGCCGGCACGAACCTCGCCGCCGGTCTGCCGGGCGACTACGCCGGGCTGAGCGAGCACTTCGGGCCGCTGTTCGCGGAGATCGCCGCCGGCTCCCTGACCCGGGACCTCCGGCGCGCGCTGCCCCACGAGGAGGTCGGCCGGCTGGACCGGGCCGGATTCGGCGCCCTGCGCGTCCCGGCGGCCCACGGCGGTCCCGGCGTCGGCATCGAGGACTTCACCCGGCTGCTGGTCGACCTGGCCGAGGCGGACTCCAACATCGCCCACCTCTACCGCTCCCACGCCGGCTTCGTGGAGTCCCTGCGCTTCCTGCCCCGGGAGCTCCAGGACGTCTGGTACCCGCGGGTGCTGGCCGGGGCCACCGTCGGCAACGCCTCCACGGAGAAGGGCGGCAACGCGCTGGGCACGCTGAACACCGTGCTGCGCCGCACCGCCGAGGGATGGGAGATCACCGGCCGGAAGTTCTACGCCACCGGCTCCATCTTCTGCGACTACACCCGCGTCTCGGCCGCCCTCGACGGCCGGGACGGGCGCCGCTTCGCCGTGGTCGCCACGGACGCCCCGGGGGTCACGCTCGAGGACGACTGGGACGGCTTCGGGCAGAAGCTCACCGGCACCGGCACCGCCACTTCGACCGCGTGCGCGTCCCGGACGACGCCGTGCTGGACCGCACCGCCGGCAGCGCGGAGGCCGTCCACGAGGCCGCCTTCTTCCAGCTCGTGCTGCTGGCCGTGCTGGCCGGCATCGCCCGCGCCGCCCGGCGGGACGCCGTGGGGACCATCGCCACCCGCCGGCGGACCTTCAACACCGGCCTCGGCCTGCCGTTCCGCGAGGACCCGCTGATCCAGGAGGCGACCGGCCGGATCTCCGCCAAGGCCTTCGCCGCGGAGGCCACCGTGCTGCACGCCGCCCGCGCCCTGGACGCCGGGATCGCCGCCGCCGCGGCGTCCGGCGCCGACCGCCCGGAGTTCACCGGGACCCTCCCGGCGGCGCTGCACGAGTCCGAGATCGCCGTGGAGCACGCCCAGGTCACCGTGCCGGAGCTGGCGCTCGGCGCCGCCCAGGACTTGTTCCTCACGGTGGGCGCGTCCGCCACGTCTACGGCCAAGGGCCTGGACCGGCACTGGCGCAACGCCCAGACCGTGGCCACCCACAACCCGATCGCCTTCCGGGCCCGCGCCCTCGGCGACTACCTCATCAACGGCACCCTGCCGGAGGGCCTGAACGCCATCGGCGACGCCAGGACCGCCGCCGACCGAACCCCAGGAGTCTGACGCATGACCACCCCGACCACGGCCGCCGCGGGACGCACCAGCGTCGTCCACGGCAAGAAGCGCGTCCTGGCCTCGGCCTTCGCCGGCACCACCATCGAGTGGTACGACTTCTACCTCTACGGCACCGCCGCCGCACTGGTCTTCAACGTCCAGTTCTTCCCCATGGCCACCGAGCTCGGCGGCATCGTCGCCTCCTTCGCCACCCTCGCGGTCGGGGTGATCGCCCGGCCCCTGGGCGGGATCGTCGCCGGCCACCTGGGCGACCGGATCGGCCGCAAGGCCCTGCTCGTGGCCTCCCTGCTGCTCATGGGCGTGGCCTCCACCCTGATCGGCCTGCTGCCGACCTACGAGGTGATCGGCTGGTGGGCCGTCGTCGGGCTCGTCGCCCTGCGGATCCTGCAGGGCCTGTCCGCCGGCGCCGAATGGGGCGGCTCCGCGCTGCTGAGCGTGGAGCACTCCCCGGCCCGGCACCGCGGGTTCTTCGGGTCCTTCACCCAGATCGGCTCCTCGGCCGGCATGCTGCTGGCCACCGGCGCGTTCTTCGTCGTGCAGCACGTCATGAGCGCGGAGCAGTTCGCCGCCTACGGCTGGCGCATCCCCTTCCTGCTCTCGGCGCTGCTGGTGGCGGTCGGCCTGTGGATCCGCCTCGGCGTGGCCGACGCCCCCGAGTTCCTGGAGCACCGGGCCTCGGGCAACGTGGCCGCAGCACCCCTGCGGGAGCTGCTGCTCCACCACCGCCGCCCGCTGCTGGTCACGGTCGGCCTGCGCCTGGCCCAGAACGCCGTCTACTACCTGGTGACGGTCTACATGCTCACCTACCTGCGGGACGTGCGCGGGGACAGCTCCTCCGGCGTGACCGCGGTGATGATCGCCTCGGCCATCGGCCTGTTCACCACCCCCTTCTGGGGCTGGCTGTCGGACCGGGTGGGCCGCAGGGTCGTCTCGGTGAGCGCCTACGCGGCGATCGGCGTCTTCGGCTGGGTGCTGTTCGCCTTCCTCGGCTCCGGCCCGCTCGCCCTGCTCCCGCTCGTGGTGGTCCTCGGCATCAACCTCGTCCACGACGCCATCTACGGACCGCAGGCGGCCTGGTTCGCCGAGCAGTTCCCCGTGCACGTGCGGTACTCGGGGGTGAGCTTCGGCTACCAGGTCGGCACCGTCCTGGGCGGCGGGCTGATGCCGATGATCGCCGCCCTGCTGTTCGCCGCCGGCGGGGACACCCCGTGGCTGATCGCCGGATACCTCTCCGGGCTGTCCGTGCTCTCCGTCGTCGCCGCCCTGGCCGCGAAGGACCCCGCCCGCCAGCAGCGCGGCGCCGAGCTCACCGACCTGCACGCCGGTTCCACCGCGGCCGGGGCCGACCGCGCACCGGTCGGCGCCGCCGCCGGGACCACCACCGAGAGGACCACCGCATGAGCCGCCCCCTGCTGCTGAACGCCTTCGACATGATGGTGCCCGTGCACCAGTCACCGGGTCTGTGGCGCCACCCCGAGGCCGGGGTCGCAGGGTTCGACACGCTGGAGTACTGGACGTCCCTGGCCCGCACCCTCGAGGAGGGCGGCTTCGCCTCGCTGTTCCTGGCCGACATCCCGGGCGTCTACGACGTCTACGGCGGCGGGACCGAGGCCACCGCCCGCGGGGGAGTGCAGTACCCGCTGCTCGACCCGCTCGTCGCGGTGCCGGCGATGGCCGCGGTGACCGAGCGGCTCGGCTTCGGCGTGACCGCCTCCGTGACCTACGAGGCGCCCTACCTGCTGGCCCGCACCTTCGCGACCCTGGACCACTTCACCCGCGGCCGGGTGGCGTGGAACGTGGTGACCTCCTACCAGGACTCCGCCGCCCGGAACCTGGGCATGGACCGGCAGATCCCGCACGACGAGCGCTACGACCGCGCCGACGAGTACATGGAGGTCATGTACAAGCTGCTCGAGGGCTCCTTCGAGCCCGGGGCGGTGCCGGCCGACGCCGGTGCCGGGGTCTTCGTGGACCCGGACCGCGCGCACCCCGTCGGCCACGAGGGCACCTACTTCTCCGTGCCCGGCCACGCGCTGACCCACCCCGGCCCCCAGGGCACCCCCCTGCTGTTCCAGGCGGGCGCCTCCAAGCGCGGACAGCAGTTCGCCGTGGACCACGCCGAGGCCATCTTCTTCATCGGGAACACCCCGCGGCTCGTGCGCCGGTGGACCGACGGTGTCCGCGCCGGGCTGGTCGAGCGCGGCCGGGCCGAGGACGCGGTCAAGACCTTCACCATGGCCACCGTGGTGGTCGCCGAGACCGACGACGAGGCCCGCGCCCGCCTGGAGGGGTACCGCCGGCACGTGGACATCCCGGGCGCACTGTCCCTGTTCGGCGGCTGGACCGGGGTCGACCTCGCCGGCGCGGACCCCGACGCACCGCTCGAGTACGTGGCCACCGACGCCAACCAGTCCGCGCTCGCGGCGTTCACCTCGCTGTCCCCGGACCGGACCTGGACGGTGCGGGACCTGGCCGAGTTCGTGGCCATCGGCGGCCGGGGGCCCGTCATCGCCGGGGCGCCCGCCACCGTGGCGGACGAGCTCGAGCGCTGGCGCGAGGAGGCCGGCGTGGACGGCTTCAACATCTCGGCGGCCGTGCGGCCGGCGGACCTGGAGCGGTTCACGACGATGGTCTCGCCGGAGCTGCGGCGCCGCGGCCTGCTGCCGGAGCCCGGGAGCGTCCCCGCCGGTCGGACGCTGCGCGAGGTCCTGACCGGGGCCGGTCCGCGGCTGGCCGACGACCACCGCGGGGCCTCCTTCCGCCGGTGATCCCCGGGACGTCCGCGGGACCGGGGGCGAGCGGTCCGACCGGCGGAGGCTCAGCGGCCCATCTGCGCGGTCTCGTCCTCGAGGTCGTCGAGCACCCACTCCGCCAGCTGTCCGGCGGGGACGACGACCGACGCCTGTCGCAGCCGGTCCGGGTCCTCCAGGGAGGAGCCCTCCTCGGTGGCCTCGGCCTCGAGCACGGTCAGGGCCGCGGCGTACCCGGCGGCCAGTGCCTCGCTCCAGGCGCGGTGGCCGGCGTAGCAGGCGTGGTCCGGGTCGGGACTGCGCGCCTCCATCCACCGCGCCGGTGCCACGAGTGCGGGGGCGGGGGGCATGCAGCGCTGGTGCAGCGCCCAGGTGACGTCCGCCCAGCGACCCGACGGGGTGTGGACCATGGGGTAGTAGGTGGCCACCCACTGCGTGGGGGAGTGCGGGTGGAGCTCGACAGCCAGAGCCCCGGACGCGGAGTCGTTCATGCCGTCCTTCGGATCGCAGGGGAAGCACGGGGCGGCCGGGGCTGGACCGCACGGGGCCCGGAGGAAGCCCGGTCGTGCTGCTTCAGCCTAGACGCTGAGCCGTCGACCATGAAAGCACGCTGAGCAATGTGTCCACGGCGCCCCTCGGGCGCAGGCCTGGGGGGTGTCCCGCCGAGCGCGCGGTGCTCGTTCCGCGAAGGGGGCACCGGTTGCGGGCCCGTCCGGCCGGTGCGTGCCGGGGCAGGGCGCGGGAGAGCGGGGGGCATGCACGCATCGACGCAGCCGCACCGGGATCCCTCCGGCGGTCGGCCCCGCACCGGCGTGGACGGGGACCTGGCGTCCCGGCTCGGCGAGCTGGCCCGATGCCTGCAGGACGAGGACGACGTCGAGGCCACCTTGGCCACGATGGTGGATGTCGCCCCGGACCCGGTCCCCGGAGCGGCGGAGGCCTTCGCCGACGCCCAGCAGATCAGCGGTCTGAGGGAGGTCCTGGTCACCCGGGAGTGCTCGCCGGGGGAGAGGAGGTGGCCACCCAGTGGGTGGGGGAGCGGGGGCGCAGCTCGACGGCGGAAGTCCCGGGGATGCGGATGTCCATGCCGATGTCCTGGTCGTCGGTGCGGAACCACGTCGCGACGGCGGCCGGGGGCTGGGCCCCGCAGCGGACGAAGACGCGGCCCGAGGGACATGAGGCGATCAGGCGGTGAGACGGTGCCATGCCGTGATCTCGGGGTGTTTCCTGGCGATCATCTCCGGGACCGTGCCGGTGTCGTCGTTCAGCGGTCAGGAGCCGGCCCGGTGGAGCGGCTGCTGGGGAAGGGCCGAGGCCGGCGTAGGGCTCTCACGAGTTTCAGTGGCCAGTACAGGCAGCGGAGGATGGTGCCTGCCGCGGCGGGAATGGGGCTGCTGATCTGGTGGGCACGGTAGGTGCGGTGGTAGCGGCCCACGTAGTGGTGGAAGCGCGCAGGAGAGTCGTCCATGCGACGGGCTGAGACGCCGGCGACCATGACTGGGCGGTAGGCGACCTTCAGTCCGTGTTCGCTCAGGTGCAGCGACAGGTCGATGTCCTCGTGCATCTGGTCGTGGGCGTCCCGGCAGGTCGTGGTGCGGATCTGTTCCCAGGCGGTGCGGCGGATGGCCATGTTGGAGCCGTACAGGAACGGGTGCTGATCGGCGACCCATTTCATCATGAGGTGCCGTCCGGCAGCATCGATGGCCAATCCCAGTCGGGGGAGCGGCAGGTCGTAGTAGAACACCGGGCCGGTCGCGGCGGCCAGGTCCGGGTCCGTGAAGGCCTGCTGGACCTGGGCCACCCAGTCCGGGGCGAGCACGGAGTCCGCATCGATGCGGCCCAGTACCTCTGCGCGGGCGGCGTCGAGGCCGGCGTTGCGGGTGGGGACCAACCCCTGTGCGGCATGCTGCTGGACGAGGATCAGCGGAGCGTGCGGGTTCTCGTCCTGCATCCGGTTCACCACATCACGGGTGCCGTCCGTGGAAGCGTTGTCGACGACGATGATCTGCTGCGCGGCCACCGTCTGGTCCAACACCGCCTGCAGGCACCTGCGCAGGACCGCTTCTTCGTTGAAGGCCGGGATGACCACGCCGACGCCCGGCCGGCCGACGTGCTGAGGTGAGGACATGCCCTCATGGTAAGGATGGGCCGGCGCGGGTTCCGAATGATGCTCGTGCTGGTGGCGGAGCTGTCGAGCGGACCGTGGGCAGGGCCCGCGTCGAGTCATCCTGCTCGCTCCGGAGCCGGTGGATTCGCTTCTCGGCGTCGTCCTCGGTCATTGCGCTGGTTCCCTGGATGGGAACCCCACGGCGGGAGAGTTCGTCGACGAGACACAGCATGGTTGGGGGCATGCCGGAGGCGCTCAGCCCGGTCCTCGGCGTGCTCGCGCAAAGATGCGGTGAAAGCGGTGATCGCCGTCTCCAGTGTTGCGCCTTCGGAGTCGAAGCCGCGGGTCACTGTGACCATCCAAGTATGTGATGCCGTGTCGAGTACGGAACTGAAGTACTGGCGTGCACCTGAGGAGCACAGGTTCAGAGACGGGGCGACGGTCGTACCTGCATGAAATCCCCGTGCTCGTTGTGCATCGAATACACAAGGTACAGGGGATCGGATGGTGATTGCTGTGGTGGCGTCAGTCGCAGCTGCGTCATAAGGCAGGGGATGCGAGACGTCTCGTCCGGGGAATTTGCGCCCGCATGATTCCGCGGATTGGTGTGTCTCGCATCCTTGTGCTTTATCCGCGCCCCTAGAATTGAACACTCAACGTTAGTTGCGAGACAGATGGGGTGGACATGGGAAAGCTGATCGGGTATGCGCGCGTGTCGACACGGCAACAGGACGCAGACCGTCAAGTGTCTGACCTACTGGCCGCCGGCGTGCGGCGCGATGACATTTATGTGGACAGTGGAGTATCTGGAGGCCGTGCGTCCCGTCCGGCGTTCGACAAAGCGGTGGCAGCGCTCGAGAGGGGCGACACGCTGGTGATCACGACGCTGGACCGTCTGGGACGCTCGACGCAGAACATGCTGGCCTTCGCCGAGGCGCTGCGGGGCAGGGGTGCCGGTCTACGGGTGCTCAACCTCGGTGGGGGAGACGTGGACACCGCCACCCCGATGGGCTCGATGGTGTTCACGGTCATGGCTGCTTTGGCGCAGATGGAACTGGAGATCAAGCGGGAGCGGATCACCGACTCCGTGGCCAAGCGCAGAGCGGCCGGCAAGGACCTGGGTGGACGGCGCCAGACCTTCACCGACTCGCAGATCCGTAACGCCCTGCGCCTGGTCGAGTCCGGGGAGCCAGCCACCCAGGTCGCCCGGGACCTCGGAATGTCGCGGGCCACCCTCTACCGGCGGATCCGGGAGCTGCCGCAGGCAACGACCATCTGAGCTCTCAGCGGGTGGCCCGGGCACTCTCTCGTTGAATGGTGCGGTAGATCGTCGCCCTCGAAACCCCGAACAGCTCCGCCAGCTCAGCCTGGTTGTGCTCGCCCCGGGCATGCAACGCCATCAAATGGCGCCGCTGCAGGGCAGAGAGTTTTGGCTGCTTGCCCCGCAGCCGGCCCTTGGCCCGGGCCACGGCCATGCCCTCGCGGGTGCGCATCCGAATCAGATCGGATTCAAACTCGGCGACCATGCTTAGTACTGCAACGACAGATCGTGACCTCTGCGTTTGTAGTGGCTGGCGCGGGTACGGGCTTGGCATGTTCGTCGCCAGGACGACCAGTGCCAGATGTGCTCGGGCAGGTGGTGGACGGGGTGGGCGATGC